>JAJYJR010000587.1 GCA_021789355.1 Chloroflexota bacterium
CTCGCGGCCCATCCCTCGGTCCGCTCTTCCACCTGGCGCAGCACCTCGGTCTCCAGCGGCTGGCGGTAGACATCGCGGAACAGCCGTTCGGTTTCGTCCGTGGAGAAGCGCAGGTCGTCGGCTCCCAGGTGCGGCGCTTCGCCCCGGGCCACGAGACGGCCGAGCGGCAGGCGGGGAGGCCGGCGCGAGAGGAGCACGAAGGTCATGCGATCCGGGGCCTCCGCGAGGAGGCGCGTCACGAGCGCCCGGGCCCGCGGGTCCTCGTCGACGACGTGGTAGTCGTCCAGGACCAGCACGGTGGACCGGTCCGCGAGGGCGGCGAGCTCGGCGATCAAGGTGGAGACGATCAGGTCCGTGGCCGGGCGCGTGGCCAGCATGTCGCCGAGGAGCGCGAGCGTGCGGATCCCAAAGCCGGGGATCGCCTCCCGCGCCGCCGCTACCACGTAGTTCAGGAACGAGATCGGATCCCGGTCACCCGCGTCCAGCCGGTACCACAGGCAGCGGACCGGTGCCCGAAGCGTGAAGTCGGTGAGCAGCGTGGTCTTGCCGAACCCCGTCTCGGCGACGACGGTGATGCACCGCCGGTGGATGTGGCGCTCGAGCCAGTCCAGCAGGCGATCGCGGGAGAGCGTCGCCTCGCGCAGGGGAGGCGGCATGACCTTGGCTCGGGAAACGGGGTACTGATCCACGGTGCGCTCGGCTGGCGGCAGCGCAGCGTCAGGGCGGAGGCCCGTGCCCTTCACGACCGACATCGACCAGGGCTGGGGAGCGGCCCGTACGTCGTCCCGGACGTTCGCACGGAGCCCGGCCACGGATCGGGACATCGGCTCGCGAAGGGCTTCTCGGTCGGCCATGGCGGCCAGTCTGGGGTCGAATCCTCAGCTGCGGCTTAGCTGCGCGCCCGCCGTCACGTTCGCCTCAGGCGCTCACCCTTCGTACTCGAAGTGGATCTTGAGCTGGACGCGGTACTCCTTGATCTGGCCGTCCTCGACGAGGGCGGTCGACTGGACGACCTCGACCATCCGGATGTTCCGGACCGTCCTGGCGGCCGTGGCCACCGCCTGGCGCGCCGCGTCGCTCCATGACCGCGGCGACGTTCCCACCATCTCGCGGACGATGAACACTCCCATACTCCTCGGCCTCCATGCTCGACACGCGGATCGAGGCGCCACCGCGCGACGTCCACCGAGAATCGTGGGGGCCGGCTGCAAGAGCCGGCCCCGCTTGGTCGCCTGTCACGCCCCCGGAGAGCCCGGGCGGGCGGCAGCGGTCAGGCAGTGGTGCCTGCCGTCGCGCGAACCTTGTCGAAGCAGGAGCTGCAGTAGACCGGTCGATCGTTGCGCGGAGCGAACGGCACGATGGCTTGCCCCCCGCACATCGCGCAGATCGCGGCGTGGTACTCGCGCGGTCCTCCCGCCGCTCGTGCGTTTCGGGCCGTCTGCCTGCAGCTTGGACACCGCTGGGGGTCGTTCTGGAGCCCCTTCGCGGCGAAGAACGTCTGCTCGCCTGCGGAAAAAACGAACTCCGTCCCACAGTCGCGACACGTAATGGTGCGATCCTGGTACACCTGCTGTGCTGGCCCTCCTCCGGGTGACGCGCTGACGCCATGAACCCGACCACGGCCGGTCGTCTGACAGGTGGGGGCGCGCACCCGGCGAAAGCGACAGCCAGTCGCTCGGAACGGCGCGAATATACGCGCCGTGTCAACACGGTGGCAACGGGATGCGCCGCCGGACCGTCGCGGACGTGCGATATCCGCACCAGCCGTACCCGCCTGGCGGGCTCTCTTCAGGCGTAATCGGCCGCGTACCGCTCGGAATCCGCGTACGAGACGAACCGGGTCTGCCGCTTCCGGAACCAGAGGCGAACCTCGCCCGTGGGCCCGTTGCGATGCTTGGCAAGCTTCAGGTTCACGACCTCCCCGTCCGCGTCGGTCTCCTCTCCGGCGCGCTCCTTCTCGCGCCACAGGAACAGCACCAGGTCCGCGTCCTGCTCGATGGACCCCGACTCGCGCAGGTCCGAGAGGCGCGGTTCCTTCGATTCGCGCATCTCCGGCTGGCGGGACAGCTGCGAGAGCGCCACGACCGGGACCTGCAGCTCGCGTGCCAGCGCCTTCAGGCCGCGCGAGATCTCGGACACCTCCTGCACCCGGTTGGCGTCGCGGGAGGTGACGCTGGACTGCATGAGCTGGAGGTAGTCGACGACGACCAGGTCGAGCCCCGCCTCCGCCTGCAGGCGCCGGGCTTTGGTGCGGAGCTCCATGGTGCTGATGTTGGGCGTGTCGTCGATGTAGACGGCGGCCTCCGCGAGCGCGTTCATGGCCGGCGCGAGCCGCGTGAAGTCCATCTCCTCCAGGAAGCCGGTCCGGAGCCGCTGCGAATCGATGTTGGCGACCGAGCTGAGCAGGCGGAGCACCAGCTGCTCCTTGCTCATCTCCAGGCTGAAGATGCCGACCGTCCGCCCGTCGCGCACCGCCGCGTGCTCGGCGATGTTCAGCGCGAGGCTCGTCTTGCCGATGGAGGGGCGCGCGGCCACGATGACCAGGTCGGACCGCTGGAGCCCGGTGGTGAGCGCGTCGAGGTCTGCGAAGCCGGTCCGCACCCCGCTGATCTCGCCCCTGTGCTGGTGGAGGTAATCGAGCCGGTCGTAGGCGCTGTGAAGGAGCTGTCGGAGGGGACTGAACCCCACCTGCACGCGCCGCTGGCTGACGCCGAACAGCTCGCTCTCGGCCCGGTCGATCGCCTCGGAGACGTCCGCCGTCTCGTCGTACCCGATGCCCGCGATGCGCCCCGCGGCCGAGATCAGGTTGCGGAGGATGGCCTTCCGCTCGACGATGCGCGCGTAGTAGGCGGCGTTGACCGCGGTCGGGGTCAGGTTGATGAGGCTGGTCAGGTAGGCGGCGCCGCCGACGGATTCGAGTTCGCCCTTGCGCTCGAGCACCTCGGACACCGTCACGACGTCGACCGGCTCCCGGCGCTCGTAGAGCTCGATCACGGCCGCGTAGATCTCGCCGTGGTGGGCGCGATAGAAGTCCTCCGGCCGGAGGACGTCCGCCACCTCGATGACCGCGTCGCGGTCGATGAGGAGGGCGCCGAGCACGGACTGCTCGGCTTCGACGGATTGGGGCGGCAGGCGATCGATGGACACGGCGGCTCCGGGACGGTCTGGTGGTCGGCGCGGCCGATTGTCCGTCGCGCGGGCGGCGGAGGATCCACGAACGACCTTCCGGGCAAGGCCGGTATCCCCGGAATGGCGCGGCCTGTGGACGAACGGTGTGGACGCTGTGGACAAGACCGGGCCGTCCGCGCCCGCGGCGTCAATCCAGCCGGCGGATGACCCCGATCAGCTTCCCCTGGATGCGCACGTCGTCATAGAACTGGGGCGCGTACCGCTCGTTGGCCGGCTGAAGCCGGATGCGCCCGGTCTCGCGGTAGAACTGCTTCAGAGTGACCGCGTTTTCCTCGACCTGGGCGACCACGATGTCCCCGTCCCGGGCGGTCTGCTGCGGGCGGATCACGACGAAATCGCCGTCCTGGATGTGGGCCCCGATCATGGAATCACCGCGCACGCGGAGCACGTACGCGTCCCCGCCGGGGGCCAGCATGTCCGGCACCGCGATGCTCTCGCTGGCGTCCTGGTACGCCTCGATCGGGCCACCGGCGGCGATCTCTCCGACGATGGGCAGGTAGTGGCCGGTCTCGTACGGGACCTGGGGTACCAGCTCCGTGCTGAGGCCGATGGTGAGCGCGGCGCGCGGCGTGAGGCGCAGGGCCCGCGACTGCGTGGCGCCCCGCTCCAGGTATCCCTCGCGCTCAAGGACTGCCAGGTGGTGGTGGACGGCCGAGGTGGAGGCGAGGTCCACGGCGCGCGCGATCTCACGGACCGACGGCGGGTAGCCACGGGCGCGCAGGGTCGCGGCGATGTACTCGATGATGCGTTGCTTGCGCAGCGCGTCGTGCTTCGTCACGGGCGCCTCCTTGTGCCAGCCACGGTACAGAACACCTGTTCGAATGTCAAGAGGGTCGGCGATGCGCCTCGGGCAGGCTATACTGCTCGTCCCGATGGCCCGCTCTCGAAACCGGCGCTCCGGCCTGGTGCGCACGCTCAACTACCTGGCGTTCCTGCCGCTGGCGTCGCGCGCCCCTTCGTACGGCCGCCTGGTTTTCGCGCTGCTCAGGGACGACCGGGTGCCGCTGGCGCGCAAGGCGATCCTGGGGCTGGCGGCGGGGTACGTGGCCTCGCCACTGGACCTGATCCCGGAGGCGGTCCCGATCGTGGGCGCCATCGACGACGTCGTGGTACTCGTCCTGGCTCTGGA
>JAJYJR010000588.1 GCA_021789355.1 Chloroflexota bacterium
GGCCAGCACCCTGTCCGATCAGTCGAAGGATCTCACCGGCTGGTACAAGTCGTTCCTCGACACGATCGTGATCCCGAACGGCCAGCTGTTCGGCTACCTGGTCATGGCCGGCGAGCTCGCCCTGGGCCTCGTGCTGATCGTCGCCTCGCTCGTCTGGCTGACGCGCTGGTCACGCCTGGCGTTCCGGGGCCGCGGCATCGTCCTCTCGCTCATCGTCCTTGCGGGCCTCGTGGCGATCTTCATGAACGTCAACTTCCATCTGATGAGCGGGGCCAACCATCCCTGGATCATCGCGGCCGACCCGAACGGGGAGGGGATCGATCTCGACAGCGTGATGCCGATCATCCAGCTCATTCTGTCCGCGGTCAGCCTGCGCTACCTGTTCGCGCTCCGGGAGGCTGCCCGTGTACGAACAGACGACCGTTCCAGGGCGCTGGCATCCTGATCCGGGGGGAGTCGACCCGATACGGAGCGGGCTCGATCGATCGCGAGCCTGCTCTGCATCCCCGTGCCTCGGGCGCGAGCGCGACCCGCAGTGGCACCGCACGCCGGGGTGTTGCATTGGTCGATCGGTTCCCCCATACTCCCGCCACCGTGGACCACGCGACCGTCTCCTGGAACATGTGTATGCGCTGGCGGCCCCGCCGTGCGGAGGATGGGGTCTGAGGCCACGCGCAGCCTGAACCACAGGTGACGCCGGGACCTCGGATCGGTCCCGGGGCCGCAGTTCCGATGCAGGAGCTGCGGCTTTCTTGTTCCTCCGGCAGACGCGGCGGGTGGCCGCCAGGCACCAGCGGCCTCCCCGGCCGACCGGGACCTCGATGCAGCGCGATCAGCCCACGAGGTACCCCACGTGTCCGACCATGCATTCCGTCCCGAGACGCTCGCCCTCCACGCCGGCCAGGCGCCGGACCCCACCACGCACGCCCGTGCCGTGCCGATCTACGCCACCACGAGCTACGTCTTCGACGATGCCGCGCACGCCGCGCGGCTCTTCGCGCTCGAAGAGTTCGGCAACATCTATACGCGGATCATGAACCCGACCACGGGCGTGTTCGAGGAGCGCATCGCCGCCCTCGAGGGAGGTGTCGGGGCGGTCGGCCTCGCGTCAGGACAGGCCGCCGAGACGCTCGCGGTCCTCAACCTCGCGCGCGCCGGCGACAACATCATCAGCAGCACGAGCCTCTACGGCGGCACGTACAACCTCTTCGCCTACACCCTGCCGCGCCTCGGAATCGCCACCCGCTTCGTCGATGGCTCGGACCCGGCCAACTTCGCCCGCGTCATCGACGAGCGGACCCGCGCGCTCTACGTGGAAACCATCGGCAACCCGCGCCTCGACGTGCCCGACCTCGCCGCGATCGCCGACGTGGCGCACGCGCACGGCATCCCGCTCATCGTCGACAACACGTTCGCCCCGCTCCTCGCGACGCCCATCGAGCACGGCGCCGACATCGTCGTCCACTCGGCGACCAAGTGGATCGGCGGCCACGGCACCGCGATCGGCGGCATCGTCGTGGACGCCGGTCGCTTCGACTGGGCCGCCTCGGGCCGTTTCCCGGAGCTCGTCGAGCCCGACCCCTCCTACCACGGCGTGCGATACGCGGAGGCGTTCGGGCCACTCGCGTACATCCTCAAGCTCCGCGTCCAGCTGCTGCGCGACCTCGGGCCCGCGCTGAGCCCGTTCAACGCGTTCCTCTTCCTCCAGGGGCTCGAGACGCTGCCGCTCCGCATCGCCCGCCACTCGGAGAACGCACTCGCGCTGGCTCGCTGGCTCGAGTCCGACGCGCGCGTGGCGTGGGTCAGCTACCCGGGCCTGCCGTCGCACCCGTCGCATCGACAGGCGGCGCGATATCTGCGGGGCGGGTACGGGGGAATCATCACGTTCGGGGTGCGCGGCGGCGCCGACGCCGGCCGGCGGCTTATCGACTCGGTCCGGCTCTTCAGCCTGCTCGCCAACGTGGGCGACGCGAAGTCGCTCATCATCCACCCGGCCTCGACCACGCATCAGCAGCTGTCGGAGGTGGACCAGCTCGCGTCGGGCGTGACGCCCGACCTCGTCCGTCTCTCGGTGGGGCTCGAGCACCTCGACGATCTCATCGCCGACCTCGACCAGGCGCTCGCGGCGGCGACCGACCCTGAGCGTGCGGAGACCGCGGCATGATGGCGGCCCATGAGATCCAGACGCCTGACGGCCGGTCGACGGCGCGATGGCACGGGCCCACGGACCTGCCGCTGGGTGCCGCGCGCATCGAGTCCGCCCCACTCGGGGCGTTCCGCCTCGAGGGCGGGGTCACGCTCCCCGCCCTCACCGTCGCCTATCGCCACGACGGGCCGCCTCCCCCGGCACCCCAGGTGCTCGTCGTCCACGCGCTCACGGGCTCAGCGGACGCCGCCGGCGACTGGTGGGCACCCCTCATCGGGCCCGGTCGCGCCCTCGACACCGATCGGGTCGGAGTGCTCTGCGCGAACCTGCTCGGGGGTCGCTACGGGACGACCGGCCCCACGAGCCTCGATCCAGGGACGGGCAGAGCGTATGGCACCACCTTTCCGGACGTCTCGGTGCGCAACCAGGCGCACGCGCAATGGGCGCTCCTCGACGCCCTCGGGATCGGGACACTGGCTCTCGTCGTGGGCGGATCACTGGGCGGCATGGTCGCGCTCGAGGTGGCGCTCGAGCGGCCCGAACGCGTGCGGACGGTGATGCCGATCGCCGCCCCCGCCGCCACGGGCCCGCTCGCCATCGCGTGGAACCATCTCCAACTCGAGCTGATCGAGCGGCTCGGCGAGGCAGGCCTGGACCTTGCCCGACGGCTGGCCATGACGACGTACCGCAGCGAGGCCGACTTCGGGGCGCGCTTCGGGCGCCGGCGGGAGCCGGACGGCCGGTACACCGTGACGAGCTACCTCGAGCACCAGGGGCGCAAGCTCGTCGGTCGCTTCGACGTCGACACGTACCGCGTGCTGGCACGGGCGATGGACGGGCACGACATCGGGCGGGGACGGGAGGGACCGGCTGCCGCCCTGCGCGCGCTCGCCGCCGCCGGGGTCCGGCTCGTCGGCGTGGGCATCGAGGGCGACATCCTGTTCGGGCCCGAGCAGGTGCGCGAGCTCGTTCGCCTCGCCGAGGCGGCGAGGGTCGCAGCGTCATACGGCGAGATCCGCTCGACCAAGGGTCACGACGCGTTCCTCGTCGAATGGGAGCAGGTGGGACGGTTGCTGGGCGGTGGCGGGCCACGCGCCGCGCCGCGTTGATCCCGCAGCAGGGGGCCTGTCTGGCCTGCTTCCCGACATTGCCCGTGGCACGCAGCGGTGCCCGGTTGGTCGGGTCGAGCCCTCTCGCCCCGACCAACCGGAGAACTCGTCTACCCACTTGGGCCCATTGCTCGGGCTCCACGTGCATCTTCCGTCCCACCCGGCCGCTCGCACAGTCTCGCCGCTGGACGCGCCTGAATGCGTCCATGGGCTGATCAGCGATGGTGGTCGTCTCGCCCGGGCGAGCGCCCGATGACGCGCTCGACGGCCCGCGCCACGCCGCCGGAGACCCCCGTCGGCTACAAGCCCTGGGCCTCAGCCCTCTGCCGCTGCGCCCCAGCGAACGCCTGCGAAGCGCGCCAGCGCCGCCCCGGTCGAGCGAGCCCGTCCCTGCGCGATGGCAGCCCCGGCCAGCACGATGAGCCCGCCGACCGGCTCGTTCCAACCGATCTGCTCGCCGAGGAAGAGGACGCCGACGACGACCGCGAACACCGGGATCACGTAGGTCACCGTGCTGGCTGTCGTGCTGCCCGCCATGCTGATGACTCGGAAGCTCAGCAGGTAGGCGATTCCGGTGCCAAGCCCGCCGAGCGCCACCATGGCCGTCATCGCGTCGGCACGGACCGGTCCGGGAGGTCCGGCGAGCACCGCGAGGGGCAGGAGCGTGATGGCCGCACACACGATCTGGCCCGTCGTCAGGGCAATCATTCCGTCGGGCAGGCCGGTCAGGTGCCTCCGCAGGTACGGAATGGCGAGGCCGTAGCAGGTGACCGCCCCGAAGCAGGCCGCCGCGCCAAACAGCTCGCCACCGCCGAGCCCGCTCCATACCCCGATGACGACCAGCGCCCCGACGAACCCCACGAGCAGTCCGGCGAGCCGATCACCCGTCGGCTGCTCCTCCCGGTACGCGGTCATGACCACGACGAGCGTCGTGAGCGGCGTCATCGCGTTGATGAGTCCCGCCACGACCGACGAGACGTGCGTCTCGCCGATGGCGAACAGGCTGAACGGGACGCTGTTGAAGAGCAGCGATACGACGAAGAGATGGCGCCAGGTCGTCA
>JAJYJR010000589.1 GCA_021789355.1 Chloroflexota bacterium
GGCGCCGCCAGGCGATTCACGAATCAGCCCACCTGGTGGTCGGCCTGGAGACCCTCGGCCCGGGGGCCATCACCGCGGTGAGCCTCGGGGACCACCGCGGGGCCCGCACCGAGGTGGGTCCCGACGACGGCTCGCGGCAGGACCTCTCCGACGACGAACTCCTGGCACGCGTCGCGGTGCTGCTGGCCGGCGGGCTCGGGGAACAGCTGCTCCTGGGCTCCGGATCCCAGGGCGGCACCAGCGACACGGCCCAGGCCACCGCGCTGCTCCTCGCGCGCACCGAGGCCGGCGCGGATCCCGCGTGGGGCGGGCTCTCGATCGCGCCGTTCGTGCGCGAGGCCGGGCCGGCGCTCCTCGACGCCCGGGCCGCCGCGGTGCGGTTTGCGCTCGATGCCCAGGCCGAGCGGGCCCGGGCGATCCTGGAGCGCCGGCGCGACGCGGTGCTGGCGTTCGCCGACCTGCTGCTGCGCGAGCACACCTTGAGTGGCGAGATCCTCGCCGACGCCGTGCGGGCGCTCCCGGCGGAGTCCGAGGAAGGGGCGGCCTAGATGGCGCTTCTCCGGGGCGGCGTCTGGCTCGGGCTCGCCGCCCTCTTCGCGCTCGCCGTGCTGCTGGCCCTGGCGGCCACCCTGGTGGCCGCCGGCACCTGGGCGCTCCTGCGGGTGATCGCCCGGGTGACCCCCCTCGGGCGCCCCTGACCCGTGGATCCTTACCAGGTCCTGGAAGTGCCCCGCGAGGCGGATGGCGCCGCCGTGCGCCGCGCCTATCACCGCCTGGCGCGCCGTCGGCACCCCGATGTCGGCGGCAGCACCGCCGCCATGCGCGAGCTCAACGCCGCGTACGCGACCGTCACCGCGTCCCATCGCCAGGCGTCAGACCCGAGGGCGCCGGCCGGCCAGCGTGCGGACCATCCGCCGGCCGCTGCCCGGCGAGCGGCCGCCGCGCGTGCCCCTCGCCCGGTCGTGCTGTCGCCGGGGTGGCTCCGGCGGTGGCTGACCGGCACGCGGTCCGGGCAGTGGGTCGTCACCCTGTCGCTCGGCCTCGCCGTCCACGCGGTGGCGCTCTGGTCGGCGCCCGCGTGGGCCGAGCCGCGGATCCTCGAGCTGCTGGCGTTCCTCCTCGCGGTGCGCCTGCAGGCCTCCGCCACGCCGGCCGGGCGCACGTTCGCACCACCGCGCGATCTCCGGGCCGCGGCCCTCGCCGCCCTCAGCGGCATCAGCTGGTTCGCGAGCCGGTGGTGACACATGGCACCACATCTTGCGGGCTCCGCTCTGGACCGCAGGCGGTCCTCGCCGAGCATCTCGCACCGCTCAGGACCAGGGCGGTCCCTGTCGCAGCGCGGAGCCACCCAGATGCCCCGATCCACCACCAGCACCCAGCCACCAGCGGCGCCGCTCGCGGTCGCCGAGCGGCCGGCGCCCGACGCCGCGCTCGCCGCGCACGCCGAGCGTCTGATCGCCGCCGCGATGACGCGCCAAGGGATCTCCGATCTCCGGGAAGTCGCCGATCCTGTCCGACTGCGCCATGTCGCCCGGATGTTCCAGGACGGTCTGGCGCGCCAGGCGCGGCATGAGGAGGTGGCCTGACAGATCAGTGACGGCGCAGGACGATCGTAAGTCGTTCGTCAGGGCGCAGCCGGCGGCGCCTTGACGCGATGCCGTCCTCAGTGGGAGCCAGCTCGGTGAAGCCGGGGCCGACGATGATCTTCTCTACCACGGTGCCGACCGCCGCCCTCCTCTCGGCGAAGGTCAGGTTCGGCCACGCCGCGCGGGGATCGGGGCCGAGCTGTGGGAGCGGCGCCCGCTTCGCAAGGCGGCCGCGCAGCTCCTCGAGGCGAGCCATGATTGGGCCGCGTGCGGCGGTGAACTCGGCGTCCGTGATCTTGCGGCGATCGTACCGGTCGCGCGCTAGATCCTCGAGTGCTGCCTGTTCCTGCTCGATCGCGGCGAACAACCGGTCCGCGTCCCTGTCGCCCTCGCGTCCGTAATCGGCCAACCCCTGACGCTCAAGGACACGCAGCACGACCTCGGTGACAACTGCTTCGATCGGCTCGGCCTTGACCGCCGTCCTTCCGCAGCCGTCTCGCTCTGTCTTCAGGCAGGCGTAGGCGGCCTCACCATGCTGCATCCATGCCTTCAGCCGGCTGTTGCAGGCCCAGCATTCGAGGAGGCCCGAGAGGAGATGCCGTCGTGCAGTCCCGAATCCGGTCGAACCCGAAGGACGGTCGAGGATCGCCCACACGCGCACGGCCGTGTCGGCGTCGAGGATCGACGGCATCTGGGCCCGCTCGGACAAGGTGCCATCGTCTGTGGCCCGGCGGCCGATGATCCGCGGTGACAACAGCATGCGACGCCAGCTTGGCGCGGTGATCGGGGTGCCTTTGGGGCCGACGATCCCTCGGGCAGCAAAGTCGCGGGTGATCACGCGGAGACCCTCCCCGCGAATCAGCCGCTCGGCCAGGGCCCGCAGGTTGTCCGCCTCTTCCTCGATGATCGCAGTGCGGTCGGCATTGTGGCCGTAAGCTCGCGTTCCGCCGCCCGACCACTTCCCCTCGCGAGCCAACTCGGTGTGCTTTGAGCGGGAACGGACGCTGATGTTCGTGCTCTCAAGCTCCGCCATGGCGACAAGGATCTGAGCGATGAGGCGTCCGAAACTATCGCGGGTGTCCACTCCCTCCTTGAACGACGCGACGAACCATGGCGTCTTCTCGGAGTTCGGCAGCACCACGGACCATTCGACCACGCGTCGAACGATGCGGTCGAGCTTCCACCCGATCACCCCGCGGACCGGCTCGCCTGCTTCGGTCTGACCGCGCTTGAGAATCCGCATGCTGCGCTCAAACCCGTGGCGTGGCTTGCCGAGGCTGAACGCGCTCGTGTCGTCATCCTGCTCGTAGGCGACGATCCGATACCCTCGCAGCGGCGCCCACGCGCTCGTCTCATCGCGCTGGCGCTCGAGCCCGGTGGTAGTGCCGTCACGATTGCGGCTCAGGCGGGAGTAGCAGATGACGGGGACCGGACCGGCGTCGGCCTCCTCGCGAGCCTCCCGCGTCCTCTTGATCCGCTCGGACGTCTTCGCGAAGGGAATGACCGCAGCCGGGAGAGCGGGGCGCTCGGCGTCCAGCTCGCTGGCCAGCCGGAGGGCCAGCGCAATGACGGCCTCGCAATCGAGCGACCCGTCGTCGATGGGCCACCCGCCGGCACGTCGGTGCAGACCGGCGACGGGCGGTAGGATGAGGTCGGAGATCCGAAGTGCCACTGGCGCCAATGCTATCAGGATCAGTTTCTGATGCGCTTGCGCAGGCCACCGCCTTCCTGGCGGCCGTCCCCAAGTCGAACCGGTCGGGCAAGGGGTACTTCGCGGCGAAGGCGGACGCGGAGTCTCTCGCGCCGCTGCCCGTTCCCCTGCACCTGCGGAACGCGCCGGTGGCCCGCATGAAGAGCCACGGGATCGGCGTGGGCTACAAGTACCCCCACGACTTCCCGGGCGGCGACGTCGAGCAGCAGTACCTGCCCGACAGGCTCGTTGGGAAGCGCTACTACGAGCCGTCCGACCAGGGGTTCGAGCGCCAGCTCGGCGAGTTGATGGAGCGGCGCCGGGAGCGACGCGCGAACGGGCGGTCGTGATGCGCGCCGCGCCCGGCGGCTACCAGCGCTGGTGAACCAGCGGTTTGACGCGCTCCTCGTAGAGCCGGGCGATCCGATCCATCGCCTCGGCCGGCAGCGGGGCGAGGTCTGCGGCGGCAGCATTCGCGCGGGCCTGCTCCGGCGTCTTCGCGCCCGGGATGGCGGCCGTCACCGCGTCGGACATGAGGATCCAGCGCAGTGCCATCTGGGCCAGGGTCGCATTGGCCGGGACGAGCGCGCGAAGCTCGTCCACCACCGCGAGGCCCGTCTCGTAATCGACGCCGGCGAACGTCTCGCCCACGTCGAATGCCTCGCCGTGGCGGTTGAACCGGCGGTGGTCCGATCCGTCGAAGACCGTCTCCCTGGTCAGCTTGCCGGTGAGGAGTCCGGACGCGAGGGGGACCCGGGCAAGCACGCCGACGTCGCGACGGGCCGCCTCGGCCAGGAAGCGTTCCGCCGGGCGCTGGCGGACGATGTTGTAGATGATCTGGACCGACGCGACCCCCGGGAACTCGATCGCCTTGAGCCCCTCCTCGACGCGCTCCACGCTCACGCCGTAACTGGCGATCGCGCCGGCCGACACGAGGTCATCGAGCGCCGCGAAGATCTCCGGCCGGTAATAGACGGCCGTCGGGAGGCAGTGGAGCTGCACGAGGTCGAGCCGGTCGACCCCCAGGTTGTCGCGGC
>JAJYJR010000590.1 GCA_021789355.1 Chloroflexota bacterium
GCCGCGCCACCGACGCCGCCCCGGCGCGCGCGCAGCGAGAACGACGAGCTGCTCGACCTGCTCATTCGCCGCGAGGCGCGCCGCCGCAGCCGCGGGGAGGCGGACGACCCCGACGAACCGGGGGATCGCGGCGCATAGCCGAGCGACCCGATTGACGGATGCCGTGTGCGCCGGCCCTGCGCCAGCTCCGGACGACCGACCCTGTGGCCCCCGGGCCCCGCACGAGCCAGGCGCACGGCGTCGGGCACCGGTTCTCCGGGAAGCCGCGCGACGGCAGGCGAACGTCGCCCCGTCAGCAGTCCGACCTGGCTCCCGCGATCCGCGCCCGGCAGGGCTCGAGGAGCCGGCGCAGCTCGTCGAGGCTCACCTCCGCCGGGGATGGCGGCAGGAGGCCGACGGTGCCTGCCCCGCTCGACGCGACCACCACGACCACCATACCCACCGGGGTAGTCGCCACTGCGACGTCGGGCTCGATCTCCCGCGCCCAGAGGTCGCGGAGAACCATAGGGAGTTCTTCAGCGGGCCCGAACCGCCGCCAGGCCGGACGCCGGATTGTCTGCGGTGCTTCCATCCTGAACGCTCCTTCGGCGGACGCCTTCGGTCCGGAACGAGCCCCTCCAACGAGGGACGCAGGAGTCTCGGAAGCGTGCACGCTGGCGTCAAGCCCCAGCTCGTGGAGTGTGAACGGCCAGCGATTCAAGCTCCTATCTTGTCAAGCGGCTAGCTCGAGTTCGCGGGCACCCTCCCGCAAGAGCCGGAAGACAGTTCGGACGAGCTGACGCTTGAGGGCTCGGATCGCCTCTCGGCGCGACTTCTGCTCAGCGGCCTTGCGCGTGAGGTAGGCCTTGGCCGGCGGATGATGGGCGGCCTGAACGGTCGCGATCGTGTGGAATGCGCGGTTGAGTTGGCGGTTGCCGCCCCGGTTGAGGCGCATCCGGCTGATCTGGCCCGAGCTCGCTGGGATCGGCGCGACACCGGCAAGGGCGGCGAACGCATCCGGCGAGCGAAAGCGTCCGACGTCGCCTGTTTCCGCGATCAGCTTGGCGGCCGTGAGGACGCCCACGCCCGGCACGGCCAGGAGCGGATGAACGCCGACGAGCCTGGCGATCGTGGTCGTGAGGGAGCGCGCTTCCGCGTCGAGCGCCCGGAGCTTTGCCAGGCGGCCAAGAGCGAGCCCGGCCTGGACCCCCTTGAGGCGCCGCAGCCGACGAGCGATCGAGCGCCGATGGCACTCAGCGACGAGATTCGTTGCCTCGGCCTGGTAGCCAGGCATGAGGATCACGAGATCGGCGTGGAGCCGGTTGCGGACGCGGGTCGACTCGGCGACGGCGTCCTCCCGAGCCTCGATGAGAAGCCCGATCTCCATGGTACGGTCGGCACCGCGAACAGGCGGCAGGTTCGCTTCCCGCGCGGTGACCCGGGCGATCGCGAGCGCATCCCCCGGATCGCTCTTGCCGGCCCGCCGGGTCCGGATCCGCTCGCGGTGGCTGAGCTGGGGAGGCACCTCGCGGACCGCCAGCCCGTCGGTGAGCAGGAACCGGGCGGCCGCCGCGCCGTAGCTCGCTGAGCCCTCGAGGCCGACGATCCCCTCCGGCGCCACCTGCCGGGCCCATGCCGCGAGGGCGCGATGGCCGGCCGGGTCGTTCGGGAAGATCCGCTCGTCGAGCGGCGCCCCGAGCCCGTCCACGGCGCAGGCGGCGAGCGTTGCCTTGTGGGTGTCAATGCCGATCGCGGTCATGGTCGCGCCTCCGTCCGGGGATACGATGGGCGCGGGCCGGGCGGGCAGCAGTGCGTTGAGTCAAGGCCACGCTCCTATGAGGCCACGCCTGGCCCACTCGATCGGGAGACGGGGGCACTTGAATCGGAAGCCATCGCCCGTCGGTGGCGAGGCGACTGTCAGAGGGAGCCACCCGGTCTCCCGATCGAACCCTCGCAGATCTGCGGAGGCGATGCCGAGCCTACGCACCGTCGGTGGCGAGGCGACTGTCAGAGGGAGCCACCCGGTCTCCCGATCGAACCCTCGCAGATCTGCGGAGGCGATGCCGAGCCTACGCACTGTCACGCGTGATCGGCCAGCGACTTTGTCACTGTGCCGGGCATGCACCGAGAGCCAGCGCACCATGACGATCGACCACTCGCACAGCGCAGTGAGGTGCTGCACCACCTCGCGGAGGGCACGCTCTCGCTCGAGCAAGCGGCGGTGATCCTGCACCGTTCGGAGCGCCAGGTCCGGCGCCTACTGGCTGCCTTCGAGCACGAGGGCCCAGATGCCCTGCGGCACGGCAACGCCGGTCGCAGGTCTGCCAACCGGACCGACGCTGCCCTCCGCGAGCGCCTGGTGGCCCTGGCTGCTACCACGTACGCCGGGGTGAACCGGGCGCATCTCGCCGAGCTCTTGGCCGAGCGAGAGGAGATTGCCATCCCCGTGCGCACGCTGCGCCGGATCCTCAGCGAGGCCGGACTGCCACCCGCGCGGGTCCACCGCCCGCCCAAGCACCGCTCGAGGCGCGAGCGCGTGCCGCGCGCCGGGATGCTCCTGCAGACCGACGGCTCGCGCCATCAGTGGTTCGGGCCGGACGAGCCCTACCCCACCCTGGTGGGGGCGATCGACGACGCCACGGGCACGGTCACCGGGGCCACCTTCCGGGCGGCCGAGGATGCCGCCGGGTACTTCCTCACCTTGAACCAGACGAATGCCGGCTACGGTCTGCCCTGGACGCTCTACTCGGATCGCCACGGGATCTTCTGGAAGGATCCGAAGCGCCCGCCCACCCTGACCGAGCAGCTCACCGGGAAGCGCGCGTTCACCCAGGTGGGACGGGCCCTCGACGAGGCAGGCATCGGCTGGCTGGGCACGAGTTTCCCCGCAGGCGAAGGGACGGGTGGAGCGCCTGTGGGGCACCTGGCAGGACCGGCTCCTCGTCGAGCTGCGCCTCGAGACCATCACCACCATCGAGGACGCCAATGCCTTCCTGCCGGGCTTCATCGGCCGCCACAATACCCGGTTCGCGGTGCCGCCGGCCGATCCTGCGCCCGCCTGGCGGGCCTTCCCTGCAGGGCTCACCGCGGAGAGCGTCTTCTGCTTCCACTATGCCCGGCGCGTCGGGCGGGACGCCACGATCAGCTGGGGCGGCGAGGCGGCCTGGCATCGCGCACGGGACATCGAACGGGCCGTGACGGCGGAGCGCGCGCGACGCTGACCGGCCGCGGCCTCACCGGCACGGCAGGTGAGGCGCGTGGCCGCGCCCGACACGGTTCGCCCAGGTGCACCAGCGCCGAGGAGCGCGTCGTGGCAAGGGACGTGTGCGTGGCATCCCGCGAGCTCACGCCCAACGCGGAAGCGAGTGATCCGACGCAGCGTGGTAGACGTGATCGACCAGCGACCCCAAGCCTCTGGACGAGGTGAGGACGACGCCAGGGGAAGACGTCAGGAAGAGAGGTACGCGCGATGACCACGGTGGTGCCGCCTGGTGAGGGAAGAAGGCTGGTCGCGCGTGGCAGCCAGATGCTCTTCAAGGCTGTCGGGGCCACGACCGGCGGTCGGTTCTCGCTCATGGATCGGACGCTGCTCGCGCATGGACGTCCTCCGGCTCCGCACCGCCATCCCGCCGCGCTGGAGATGTTCCTGATCTTGGAGGGGACCCTCACCTTCCTGCTCGACGGCGAGCGAACCGTGGTGCACGCCGACGGATGCGTGATCCTGCCCGAGGGAACCAGCCACACGTTCGTCAACGAGTCGGACGCGCCGGCCCGAACGCTGATCGTCCACGCACCGGCGCTCGACGGGTACTTCGACGAGCTCGCCGCGCTGTGGGCGCGGGACGAACCGCCCAGCGCCGACCAAGAGGCGGCCATCATGCGCAGGCACGGCCTCGAGCCCGTCGATTGAGCGTGGCACGAAGACAGAGACCTGTGCCGCTCGATCATCACTCAGAACGCCGAGGCACGCGGCCTCCGACGACGTGGCGGTCCGGCGAGGCAGCACCGCCAACAGATCGGGTGCGGGTCTGGACGGGCCGGGGTCACGATGGTGAGATCGTGGCGGCGCTTCCTGGGCGAGGTTGCGTGCGCCACCTCCGCAGCGACCCATGGCCACCGATCATCGGTCGCCGGTACGATGGTGGCGCCCACGATCACCGTCTGCGCGAAAGGGGGGCGTGATGGACCAGAGTGAGTTGCTGCGGCGGACGGCCGAGCTGGCCGGCACGTTTCTCGTCGGCCTCGACGAGCGCCGGGTGGGCGGCGCGGTCGATCTGGCCGCCCTGCGGGCCTCGCTCGGCAGTCCCCTGGCGGCGACCGGCGAGGAGCCCCT
>JAJYJR010000591.1 GCA_021789355.1 Chloroflexota bacterium
ACGAACTCCCGCGCGGCACGCTTCCTCGCCCGCGCCGTCGCGCTTGCCTCCCGCGATGGCGACCACGACACCGGGATCGGCGATCTGCTCGGGCTCATCGCCGGGACTTCGGGTGCCGCAGACGCGGCCGTGGCGATCGAGTACCGAGGGCGCCGCATCGTGATCGCGCGGGCCGATGCCGGGGAGCCCGCGGGCGGCACGCCTGAACTGGCGACGTGGCTCGAGGCGGCCGCGCCGCACGGCGCGAGGGGACGGGCGCCGCTCGCTGCCACGTTCGTCACGGTCGCGCGGAGAACTGGCAGGGAGGGCGCGGGGACCGGCGCGGACGAGGTTCACCGACGGTGGCTCGAGCTGCCGGGCCGCGGGCGCGTGGCGATCGCCTTCGCGTTCCGCTCGGCGCGCGCCGCGGCGGGGCTCGAGCGGCGGTTCCCGCCCTCGCTGTCGAGCCCGGCCGGCGCCATCGCGGCGTGGCTGGTCCGCCACCGCGAGGCCGAGCGCGAGCTCGCGGACCTCCGGCGAGCGGACGCGGAGCGGCGGCGTTTCGTGAGCGTCGTGGCCCACGAGCTTCGGACGCCGCTCGCCTCGCTGGGCGGCTACCTGGACCTGGTGGCGTCCGCACAGGACCACCATCCGGCCGCCCTGGACGCCGGGGACGGGTCGCCGGAGGGACGAACGGACGGGCGCGTCCCGGATGACGAGTTCCTGGACCGCGCGCGCGACCTCGTCGCCGGCATGGCCACGCTCGTGGCCGACCTGCTCGAGCTCAGCAGGCTGGACGCAGGACAGCTCCGCCTGTCCTCCTCGCCCTTCTCCGGCACCGAAGTGGCGCAATCGGCGATGCACGACCTGTCGCCGCTGGGGATGGAGCGCGACATCGCCCTGGAAACCGCGCTGCCCTCGCGGCTCCGCACGGTTCATGCCGATCGCCGGCGGGTCCAGCAGATCCTGGTGAACCTGCTGGGCAACGCCATCAAGTTCTCTCCACCCTCGAGCAGAGTCGCGCTCTCGCTGCGCTTCGACGGCCCCGTGGCGATCTACACGGTGCGCGACCAGGGACCCGGAGTGCCGCCGGACGAGCGCTCGCTGATCTTCGAGCCGTTCCATCGCGCCACCGGAGCGGAGCGGATCGTGGGAACCGGACTCGGGCTGCCGATCGCGCGCGACCTGGCACGCCGGATGGGGGGCGATCTCGACGTCGCGTCCGTGCCCGGTTCCGGGTCGGCGTTCGTGGTCGCGTTGCCCGCCACCGAGGGCACCGCGCCGGCGCTCGTCGCCGCCGCGCTCGCCGAGGCAATCGCGCAGGAGGAGGCCGTCCAGGTCGACGCGGGCACGATGAGGTAGCGCGGCGCCGCAGCTCGGCCGCATCCCGACCGGCGCTGCCGGCCCAGCCACCGTCTCGCCCGATGCCGGCCTGGGGCACCTCTCCACATCGGGCGCGGCCCGCCGCTTCCGGGTCGCCCGACTTGTCCACAATCGGCCGGGCGTCTCGCGGTTCGTGGATAACCCGCTTGATTCGCGGAGCCCCCGGAACAAGACTCGCGGCTGCACCGGAGGCCGAGTACGGTAACGCGGCTCGCAGGCAGGTCGGGAGATCGGCCGGAGGACCGGGCGAGCGGCGGAAGACTGAAAGGCTGGCAGGTGCCTTCGAACTCGCGACGCCGGAGGGTCGAGCCGTCCGCCGTCCGGGATGCGCCCTGGAGGGGACGCGGAACGGACCCGGACCGTTCTCTTCCGGCGTCGCTGCCATCCGACGGTCTCCCCGCGCCCGAAGAGGCCGCACGGTCCCCGGGTGGAGCCGCCCGGGCCGGGCTGCCGGTGGACGCGGCGGCCCTGGCCCCCACGGGCCCGGCGTTCGAGGCGGTGCTCGAACGCGCGCTGGACGCCCTGGCGCTGGACCTGACGCCGGGCATGCGGGCCGGAATCGAGGCGCAGGCTCGCCTGCTGCTGGCCTGGAGCCCATTCGTGAACCTCACCGCGATTCGGGATCCCGAGGGGATCGCGCTGGAGCACGTCGCCGACAGCCTGGCGGCCGTGCCACTGCTCCTCGACCGGCTCGCGGCCCGCCGTCCACCCCGCCGCCTGGTGGGCCTGCTGGATCTCGGAAGTGGCGCCGGCTATCCCGGGCTGCCCGTCGCCCTGGCGATCCCGGTCGCGCGGGTGGCGCTGGTCGACTCGGTGGCCCGCAAGGCGGCGTTCCTGGAGGCGGTCGCGACCGCGGCCGGGCTGGCCTGCGAGATGCGCGGGGAGGAGCCTCCGCGGGTGCGGGTGGTCAGGGCACGCGCGGAGGAGCTCGGGAGGAGTCCGGACCACCGTGGCCGCTGGGAGATCGTCACCGCGCGCGCGGTGGCCTCCCTGCCGCTGCTGGTCGAGCTCGCGCTGCCATTGCTGCGACCCGGCGGCACCTTCGTGGCCTGGAAGCGCGATGGCGGGGACGGAGCGTTCACCGCCGAGATCGAGGCTGCCTCGCCGCTGCTCGAGGAGCTGGGGGCGGACCCGACACCGGTGGTCGAGCCGGTCGCGCTGGCGGGGCTCATGGACCACCGCCTCGTGTTCGTGGTGAAGCGGCGCGCGACGCCAGAACGGTGGCCCCGAACGGCTCCCGGCAGGCGTCGCCTGCTACCCTGAGCGGATGCGCGTCGCGCTGATCTCGGACATCCACGGGAACCTCGCCGCCCTCGACGCCATCCTCCAGGCCCTGTCACCCTTCGACGCCGTCTGGCACCTGGGCGATGTCGTGGGCTACGGGCCCGCGCCGGTCGAGGTCGTGGCGCGGCTGGAGGCGGAGGGCGCGCTGGGGGTGCGAGGCAACCACGACGCCGCCGCGCTCGGCGAGATCGACACCGAGTGGTTCAACGACGCCGCCCGCGTCGCGGTCGAGTGGGCGGCACGCCAGCTGACGGACGGTGCGAGCCGCTGGCTCACCGCGAACCCGCACACCCGCGTCGCCGGGGACTTCACGCTGGCCCACGGCTCGCCCCGCGACCCGCTATGGGAGTACCTGTACTCCACGTCCCTGGCGCGCGCCAACTTCGAGGCGTTCGAGACGCCGTACTGCCTGGTGGGACACACGCACGTGCCGTTGGCGTTTCACGAGACCGACGGACGGATCGAGGTGATCGCGCCACGCGACGGGACCACCCTGCGGCTCGACGGCCGGCGCGCCATCGTCAACCCCGGCGGTGTCGGCCAGCCAAGGGACGGCGATCCGCGCGCGTCCGGCGCTCTCCTTGACACGACGGCCGGCACCATCACCTGGCGGCGGGCCACCTACGCCATCGCCGTCACCCAGCAGGCGATGCGGCACGCCGGCCTCCCCCAGCGACTCATCGATCGTCTCGAGCTGGGGCTCTGAGGAGGGCGCAAGCTGGACGAGAAGGGAGGGGAGGGAGGCAAGGTCGCCGGTTCGTCGGGCCCGTTGCGGGGCCGGAAGCTCGGCGACAAGCGCGTTCGCGTCGCGCGCCCGCAGGCTGAGTACTTCCGGTACGCGGGGCCCGGAATCGTGCGCGCCAAGCCGAAGGCCGAGGCCCCCACGACGGAGCTCGGCCGGGCCTACGCGCGAGTCCGTCGCACCCTGATCGGCGCCCCCCTGGCGACCGAGCAGGAGATCGAGGAGCGGCTCAGCAAGAAGAAGGCGCTGGCGATCCTCAGCTCCGACGCCATCTCGTCGAGCGCCTACGCGTCGGAGGAGATCCTCAACATCCTGGTGCTGGCCGGCGTCGCCGCCCTGTCGCTGACGCTGCCCATAGCCATTGCCATCGCGGCGCTCCTGGCGATCGTGGCGACCAGCTACCGGCAGATCGGCTATGCGTACCCGTCGGGCGGCGGCGCGTACGCGGTCGGCAGCGCGAACCTGCCCAAGATCTTCGCGCTGATCGCGGCCGCCGCGCTGCTGATCGACTACGTCATGACGGTGGCGGTCTCGACCTCGTCGGCCATCGAGCAGGTCTACTCGGCGTTCCCGGGGCTGTACCCCGTGCGCGTCGAGGTGTGCGTCGGCGCGATCGCCGTGATCCTCCTGGGCAACCTCCGTGGCCTGCGTGAGTCCGGGAACATCTTCGCGCTCCCGACCTACATCTACGTCGGATCGGCGCTGTTCGTGGTCGGCGCCGGTCTGCTGAAGGCGGTCGTGCTGCACGATCCGGCCGCGACGGGGTACCAGGCGGCCGCCGTGACGGTGCACCAGCCTGCAGGCGGGTTCGAGGCACTCACCCTCCTGCTCGTCCTGCGCGCCTTCGCGAGCGGCTCCGTGGCACTGACCGGGACCGAGGCGATCGCGAACGGCGTCCCGGTCTTCAAGACGCCCGAG
>JAJYJR010000592.1 GCA_021789355.1 Chloroflexota bacterium
GTGCTCACCGGCACGGCACAGGCGGTGGTGGGGGCGATCGGGGTGGCCAAGCAGGACAACCTCCCGTGGTTCGGCACCCAATCGAGCCAGGCATCGATCGCGCCGAAGAACGAGGTCTCCGCCCAGATCTACAACTGGGCGCCGGTGCTGACCCAGATCTTCACCGAGATCCGCGCGGGCAAGCTCGGCGGCGCCACGTACACCATCACCCTGGGCAACGGCAGCGAGGTGATCCAGTTCAACCCCGGCTACAACCTGCCGGCGAGCGTGAAGGCGAAGGCCGACGCGCTCATCAAGGGGATCACCGACGGGACCGTCAACGTCCCGCAGTGACGCACCCGGGCAGGACGGTGGCCTGACCATGCACGCGGCGACCCCGGCGAGCTCGCAGGATCGGGGCGAGGCCCCGATCCTGGAGATGCGCGGCATCACCAAGCGGTTCACCGGGGTCGTCGCCAATGATCGGGTGGATTTCGACGTGCGGGCCGGCGAGGTCCACACCCTCTTCGGGGAGAACGGGGCCGGCAAGAGCACGCTGATGCGCGTGCTCTACGGCCTCTATCATCCCGACGCCGGGGAGATCCGCATCGACGGCGTCCCGGTCGAGATCTCCTCGCCGGCCGACGCCATACGCCGCGGCATCGGCATGATCCACCAGCACTTCATGCTGGTGCAGACCCTGACCGTCGCGGAGAACGTCGCCCTCGGGTTACCGTCGTCCCGCGGGCCGCTGACGGACCCGGACCGCGTCGCCGGCCGGATCCGCGAGCTGTCGGAGACCTACCGCCTCAAGGTCGACCCGGAGGCCGTGGTGTGGCAGCTCTCCGTGGGCGAGCGCCAGCGCGTAGAGATCGTGAAGGCGCTCTACCGCAACGTGTCCCTCCTCATCCTCGACGAGCCCACTGCGGTCCTGACCCCCCAGGAGGTGGACGACCTGTTCGTGGTGCTGCGCCAGATGGCAGCCGACGGCAAGGGCCTGGTCTTCATCTCGCACAAGGTCCAGGAAGTGCTGGGGCTCTCCGACCGGATCACCGTCCTGCGCGGCGGACGGAACGTGGGGACCGTGCCCGTGGCCGACGCGTCACGGGATCGTCTCGTGCAGATGATGGTGGGTCACGCCCTCGCGGCGGACGCGCCGGAAGTGGGCCTGCCGGCAGGTCCGAACGCAGGCCTGCAGGCAGCTCCGACCGCAGGCCTGCCTGAAGCGTCGGCACCACTCCCGGCCTCCGTGCCGGTGGGTGGCCCATCCGGTCCAGCGGTCGTATCCATGCCATCGGAGGCCGGGGTGGCGGCGAGCGGTACCGTGGCGCAGGCGCCCGGCCTGGTGGTGCGGGACCTGCGGATCAGAGGAGATCGAGGCATCGAGGCCGTGCGCGGGCTCGCCCTGCACGTGCGCCCCGGCGAGATCGTGGGGATCGCCGGGGTGTCGGGCAACGGCCAGCGCGAGCTGGCCGAAGCCATCGCCGGGCTCCGCAGGCCGACAGGTGGGTCGATCCTGCTCCGGGGAACGGAGCTGGCTGGGGGCAGCCCCGCCCGCGGGCGGGCGGCCGGGCTGGGCTACGTCCCCGAGGAGCGCATGCGCGACGGTGTCGTTGCGGACTTCAGCGTCGCCGAGAACCTGCTGCTGGTGGACAGCCAGAGCCCGGCGTTCTCCCGGCTGGGATTCCTGCGCTCGGGGCAGATCCGCCGGCACTGCGAGGCGCTGGTCGCCGCGTTCGACATCCGCACCCCGACGGTGGACACGCCCGTGCGGAACCTGTCGGGCGGCAACATCCAGAAGCTGATCATGGCCCGGGAACTCTCCCGCCAGCCCGGGGTGCTGCTCGTGGCACAGCCGACCCGGGGGATCGACGTGGCCGCCGCGCTGTACATCCACGGCCGGCTCCGCGAGCAGCGCCAGCGGGGGACCGCGGTGCTGATCATCTCCGAGGACCTGGACGAGGTGATGTCGCTGGCCGACCGGATCCTGGTGATGTACGAGGGCACGATCATCGGCAAGGCAGATCCGCGGGCCAGCACGCGGGCCGAGATCGGGTTGATGATGGCGGGCGTGCGGCCCGGTGGCCGGGACGAACAGCCCGGCGCCGGAGGACAGCGGCCCGCGAGCACAGAGACTGCACCGCGCTGATGGTGTCCGAAGCCGATGGGGGTGTGATCGCGATGTCCGAACTCGAGCCGGGGAGCACCCCGGGCCTGGTCTGCGCACATCATCACATCTACTCCGCGCTGGCCCGGGGCATGCCGGCGCCCCCGGTGGCCCCGCGGACGTTCCGCCAGATCCTCGAACAGGTCTGGTGGCGTCTCGACACCGCCCTGGACCTCGAGATGCTCGCGTGGTCGGCGAAGCTGGCCGCGCTGGAGGCGCTGGAATCCGGCACCACGGCGATCGTCGACCATCACGAATCGCCCAACGCGATCGAGGGATCGCTCTCCGTGATCGCCGACGCGTGCGCGGAGGTCGGCGTGCGCGTGGTGTGCGCGTACGGCGTGACGGACCGCCATGGCGCGGACGGCGCCGCGCGAGGGCTCGAGGAGAACCGGCGGTTCCTCGCCGCGGGCGGCCGGGGCCTGGTGGGGATCCATGCCGCGTTCACCTGCACCGACGAGACGCTCGCGTCGGCCGCGGCACTCGCCCGGGAGCTCGGCGTCGGCGTGCACGTCCACGTGTGCGAGGGCCCCGAGGATGCCGACGCCCCCACGCGCCTGGCACCCCACACGACGCCGGCCTGGCTCCTGGCCCACGGCGTGCACCTGCCGACCGATCACCGACTGGCCGGCACGATCCTCCACAACCCGTTCTCGAACCTCAACAACTCCGTCGGGTACGCCAACCCGGCCCGCTTCGCCAACCCGGTCGCACTCGGCACCGACGGGATCGGGGCGCAGATGATCGAGACGTTCCGGCTCGCCTACGCGCTGCAGCGTTCCGTGGACGTGACGGCATCCCCGGAGACGGCGTGGCGCTGGCTGGAGACCGGCTGGGACCTGGTTCCCGAGGCGCGCGACGACCGCGTCACGTGGTCGTACGAGCCCATGGACCCGTGGCACATCGCGTTCACGGCGGGGATCCGCCCGCTCCGCGTCGAGGTGGGTGGCGAGCTCGTGTGGGACGAGTACGGCCCGACGAGGGTGGACGCTGCCGAGATCCGGGCCAGGGCGCGAGAGCAGGCGGCCCGGCTGCACGCGCGCCTGTGATGCATCGCGGCTGACGCACTCACGCCCGCCCCCCTGTGACCCGCTGACGAGGGAGCACCCGATGTCCGATCGATTCCATCCCATCTCGATGGAGCAGCTCACCGACTGGGTCTTCACGGAACTGCAGCAGAAGCGCTCTCTCTTCAACGTTCCCCGGTCATCGTTCTTCGAGCCCCGCTCGAACCATCGCTTCCGGCGGCACGAGTACGGAGTCGAGCTGGAGACCCCGTTCGGGGTCGCCGCCGGGCCGCACACCCAGATGGCCCAGAACATCATCACCGCGTGGCTCGTGGGAGCCCGGATGATCGAGCTCAAGACGATCCAGACCCTCGACGAACTCGACGTCAACAAGCCCTGCATCGACGTCCAGGACGAGGGGTACAACGTCGAGTGGTCGCAGGAGCTCAGGGTCCACCAGTCGTTCGACGAGTACCTGCGCGCGTGGGTCCTGATCCACGCGCTCCACCGTGAGCTCGGCTGGCCCGGGGAGCGCCCGGGCATGGTCTTCAACATGAGCGTCGGGTACAACCTCGAGGGGATCCGGAAGCCGAACGTCCAGTGGTACCTGGACGCCATGGCGGACGCGTCGGCGTATCTCCCGGCCTACCTGGAGATCGTCGCCCGGCGCTTCCCGGCGGTTCGCGAGATCGACATCCCCGCGCGCCTCTCCGACACGGTCACCCTGTCGACGATGCACGGCTGCCCGCCCGACGAGATCGAGCGGATCTCGCTCTACCTGCTCGAGGAGCGCGGGCTCCACACCTCGGTCAAGTGCAACCCGACGCTGCTCGGCGCCGACCGGGTGCGGAGCATCGTCAACGACGACCTGGGCTTCGGCGACGTGCCGATCCCCGACGAGGCGTTCGGTCACGACCTGAAGTGGGCCGATGCCGTCCCGATGTTCCACAACCTCCGGCGGGCGGCCGCGGCGCGGGGCCGCACGTTCGGCCTGAAGCTGACCAACACGCTCGAGGTGCGGAACTGGCGCAGCGTCTTCGAGCGGGACGCCACGATGTACCTGTCGGGACGGCCCCTCCACGCGGTCACGGCGAACCTCGCCGCCCTCATCACCGACGAATTCGGCGCCGGGGTCCCGATCTCCT
>JAJYJR010000593.1 GCA_021789355.1 Chloroflexota bacterium
GCCGCTTCGGGACCGTTGGCCGTCGCGTCCGCGTACACCTCTACGAAGTACGCCGCGGACGCCGGTCCGGCGTGGCAGCTCAGTGAGGCTGCCGCGCGTCTGGCACATGAGGCCGCCATCGCGCTCTCGTGCTTATCCACTTGTCCCAGCAAGCCACAACATGTAGTGTTCAAGCGTGGTCGTGTTGGTCCCGCGTGCATCGCTCTTGGTGGGCGCTCTCGCTCTCGTCGTGGTGACAGGTGGCTGCGCCTCTCTCACGCCGACGGGCGCACCTGCGACGCCTTCCGGGCCGGCGTTTCCAAGCCCATCCGCCCCTTTGGCCACGAGCGAGCCCTCGGCTCCTGCGTCGATCCCATCGAGTGCGGCGCCAGCGGTGATAGCCGTCTCGCCCCCGATCCCGCTGCCCTCGGAAACTCGGACCAGCACGATCGACGGGATCGCCTTCTTCAGCGCCGAGCAGGGCCTCCTCGTCGGTGGCAGCCAAGGCGAGGGCGGGCCGGGGCCAGCGGGCGCAGGGCTGGTCTGGCGCACCGAGAACGGCGGTGCCCATTGGACCCGTGAGGCCGTGTCGCCGGGCCCGCTCCGCTCTGTCGCGGTCGTCGGCAACTCGCTCGCCTGGGCGAGTTCGGTGTGCGAGTCAGGTGCCGGGTCGGCCTGCCGCACGCAACTCCTCGCCAGCCGCGACGGGGGACGGAGCTGGCAAACGATCGCGCCGCTCGGGTTCGTCGCCCTCGACTTCGTCGACGCGGCCCACGGCTGGGGTGTGCGCGACGACCGCCCCGCCACTCTCGAAGTGACGAGCGACGGCGGCCGGACCTGGTCCCCTCCCCCGACGCAGCCCTGCCCGACCGTCGCCCCACTGGCCGCCGACGGCGTGAGCTTCGTCGACCGACAACACGGCTGGGTCGCCTGCACCGGGCTGGGAGAAGCGGGCGAGTCCGACAAGGCCGTCGTCGCCACCGACGACGGGAGCCGGACCTGGCACGTCCTCGCGAGCGCGTACCCGGTCCTCGGCTATCCGGCACCAAGCACCGGCTCGATCCCCGACTCGAACGCACTCTGGGGGATCGCGATGCGGGCAAATGGCACGGGCGTGATCTGGATGCCGCTCGGAGGCGCCGACGGGACGTGGCGCACGGCCGACGGGGGCCGCACCTGGACGGACATCCAGATGGGTGCCCACCCGGGGGACTTCGGCGCGCTCGCCGGCTGTCTGGTCGATAACCGGACCTGGTTCCTCGTCCTCGACACGACCGGCCTCGACCAGGTCGTTCGGAGCACCGATGCGGGCCGAACGTGGCAGCCCGTCGAGACCCCGAGCTGATCGCCTTCACGCCCCCAGATCAGCGAGCGTCTCGTCGAGTGACGCGCGCGGCATGACCTGCACTGAGAACCGCGCGCTCGTCAGGCGGGTCGCCCGTCCGCGCCGGCGGCTCGCACCCTCTCGGCCGGGCCCCAGGAGGTCCTCCACGGTGGTGGCCGGCAGCTGGGCACTCAAGCCGAGCAGGGTGGCAAACCCGGCCATCGGGTAGGAGCGGCGGTTGAAGCGGAAGACGAACTCGTCGAGGTAGTGCTCGAGGTGGTCGGCGCCCACGCCGTGGTGGGTCCCCCGCAGCCAGGTCTTGAGGTTCGAGATGACGCGATGGACGCCAGGCACGGCGTCGGGCTCGAGCCCTGCGCGCCGCATGGCCGCCTGCGAGAACGAGAGGTGCGTGTAGTCCGTCGCTGACAGGGCGTCGTAGCCGGACCACGCGTCGCTGACGATGGTCGAGCCGGGCGCGACGTTGCGCGCGATGAACGCGCCGAGTGTGGCCTGGCTGGCGTCGGGCACGATCTCCAGGCGCAGGCGCCCGAGCCCCTTCGCCATGCGCTCGACGGCGACCCCGACCAGGAGCGCCTTGCGATCGTGCTGCTGGCGGCCACCCTTCAAGCCGGCCTGCTTGCCGCCGATCCAGGTCTCGTCCGCCTCGACCGTGCCGGAGAGCGGCTGACGCAGCGGGTTGACCATCGCGCGGCGCAGCTTGTGGAGGAGCACCCAAGCGGAGTTGAAGGAGGCCAGACCGAGCTGGCGCTGGAGCTGGAGGGCCGAGACGCCCGGCTTGAGCGAAGTCATGAGGTAGGCCGCGGTGAACCAGGCAGTGAGCGGCAGGTGGCTGCGCTCCATGACAGTCCCGGCGGTGGCCGAGGTCTGGCGTCGGCACGAGCGGCACTGCCACACGCGCCGCGTCTTGAGGAAGACGGCGCGGTCGCTCCCACATCTCGGGCAGCGGAAGCCCTGCGGCCAGCGGGTCTCGACGAGGTAGCGCAGACAGGCGTCCACGTCAGGAAACCGCCGGTAGAAGTCGGCCAGGGTCCGGGGGTAGTCGCCGGGGGTTCGCGCGCCCATGCCTCAACACTACATGTTGTGGCCCGCTGCGAATAGTGGATAAGCACACGCGCTCTTTTGGGGGTCCTGGCTGACTCCGGCAGAGGCCGTCGGCTACTTCCTCCCCTGGCATCAGGCCATTGGACTCGATCCGACACCGTCATCGCGACGGCGCGTCGTACCGGGGATCCCCGGGTGGGCGGTCCCGCCCTCGCGTCCAGGCCCCACGGCCACCGACCTGACCCGTGCCGCCGAGGCAGTCATCCGCCACCTTCGACGAAGCCGACGGTAGGCAGACTCAAGGGCGCGCTGCCTCGCATGCCGGGGGGACCTCTGGGAGCCCCAAAGGAACCTCGGAACAGGGCTGCCGGTGGGCCTCAGCGCGGCGGACCGGATCGCGCGAGAGCTTCCGCCGAGACGAACCGGACGAAGGCGGTACCGAGTGGCGTGAGCAGGCCTTCGAAATGCCCCTGCGCCACGTGCATCAGCACGCTGGTGTCATCTCGCCATGACTGCACCAGGCCAAGTCGTGTTAGATCCTCGACGTCGAGGTAGGGATCGCAGTCGACATCCGCCAACAGGGCTCCAAGTGCCTCCGCTGCTGCAGCACCGAGGACGATCGTCTGCGGCGAGATCCGCACGGACCCGCCGGTCGCAATGGCTCCCAAGACCCGCATCTGTGCGGGTGTGAGGAGATCGAGAAGATTGAGATAGCGCTCACGCTCGCGGTCGCCTGGCCGCTCCCTTGTCATGCAGCGAGCGGTAAACGCCGCGAACGCCGCGAGCTTCTGGTCGTTCCGTGCTCGTTGGGTCCGATCCATGATGTCTTCGAAGAGCGGAGCGAACTCTGCGCGGTGAACGAACTCCGTATCGACGCGGTCGGCGAGTTGGGCGACCTCCTCGGCCAATCCCGTGGCGAAGCGAGTGAGCCGGTTGAACTTCACGTCCGGGAGATACGTCGTCGCGAGCGAACCCAGGAGCGGGCCGACGACGGGCACGGCACCGAGCGTCCCGACGAGCACGGCCAATCCCGCCTCGAGCTCCTGCTCAGACGCCGATGCCGCCGGCAGCGCGGGTGTCTCGGGGTCCATGCCTCACAGAGCCTAGCAGGGCGCCCCGGCCAGCCTGTCGGAGCCACCCGACTGGCGCCGAGCAGGTGCGGGTGCCCGAAGTTGCCGGCTCGGGGACGGCGAGCCGGCTATCTCGCCACGCGGTAAGCGGACGTAGACGACGCTCGAGCTGAAGGTGCGTGTCTCGACGAGTTCGAGATCCACCCGGCGCTCATTTTGTCCCGGAGCTGCTGGGCGATCGCCGCACGAAGCGTGGGCTCCGGGGCGCACTGGTTACCGCCACATTGCCGCGGACGCGGACTGGACCACGTGCCCCATCGCCAGGAGCGAGAGGCCCAGCGACTGCATCCGCAATCGGCGCGTCCGCAGCGTCTCACGGCGCTTCGCCTCGGCCGCTTCACGCGCGCAGACGCGACAGCCCTGCCCGTCGTGGGCCCGGAGCTGGAGGGCCATCCGGTACGGGCCGTGAACATGGCACAGCCAGGAGACCTCCTCGCGCGACCCGCTGAGCACGCTGTCGGGCGTGACGCCGTCCGGTGAAGCGGGGTTCGACTTCCCAACCGGCTATGCGGCACTGGGGGTCCCACTTGTGCGTCACACCCGGTTGGTAAGTGCGAGCCGGGGTGGTCTGACTGTGGGGCGGTTGCGCGAGCAACGAGTCGTCGGCTCCGGCCCGTGCGGGCCGCGCGAGATCGAACGTTCTGCCCCGCGCGCTCGTCAGTTGACCAGGGCTGGAATGCGGCCGATGCTGGAGCAGCTACCGAGGGAGGCTCGTCATGCGGGTCCCAACCACCAGGATGGGTGTCGCCCTGATCGCGGCAGCGGTGCTCATCGTGGTCGCGGGGATGGTGCTCGTCG
>JAJYJR010000594.1 GCA_021789355.1 Chloroflexota bacterium
TCCGGACGGCGCGTTCCTTGAGCTCAGGCGGGTATCGCCGCTGCGACGGGTGGGGACGGGTTGGCTCGTTCATGGACTCCATCTTCCTGCAAAGCGATGGAGTCTCCACCAAAGTCAGTACGGTTCACTGAGCCTCGTTCGCGCGCTCGGTGAGCGCGCCGGCCGTCCAGGCGGCCCAGCGCTGGAGTAGGGGATCCTCTACGGTACCGGCCAGCCTGCTGGCAGCCTCCGCGCGCTGGCGAGTGTGTACCGACTCTGGTCCCCAGTGGAAGTCCTCCGGGTGCTCGAAGGACCATGCCGCGGCCGCCCAGACGCCTTGGTTGTCACGGCCCAGTTGGATCAGCCGTGCGAACATTGGGTCGAGTCCGCCGGATGCGTCGGCCACCGCGACGTGCTGGAACAGGAGTGCGGGATCGTCCAGCCCTGCACGCCGAAGTGCGTCAACGACGAGGTCTGGGCTGCTGCAGGACGACAAAGCGGACAGCACCTTGAGCCGCGACAGTCGCCGGGCCCACACGTTTAGGCTCGTTGCTGCCAGGGCATCGGCCACGAGTCCAGCGATGGCATCGGCCGTTTGTCCGGCGTCGAGGTCGACCGCGCGACAGATGAGGCCGAGCTCGTCGGTTCCGGCGGCGTCGGCCTTCAGAACCGCGATCGTTCGAGGGAGGAGCCTCGCGGGGTCATCGGGGATCTTCGTCAGGATCCGGGTGCGGTAGAAGCGGGACATATCGGTGGCCGTCTTGTCGTCGGCCAGCAAGGACGCATCTATCAGCCGGACTGCTGCATCCACCAGTGCGTCGTGGGCCGTTCGATCGGGGACGTCAAGCCAGCCGGAAACGATGGCGAGGGCATGCTCTTGAATGACCCCCGCGCGACCCCCGAGTGCCTCGATGACTCTGACGACCGTCGCGGCCTCGAGTCGTTCGGCACGGCGCCCGAACGCGAGGAGCGACAACTCGTAGGGATCCGCCCCGGCGCCGACGGCGTCGACCGCGAGTATCGCGCGCTCGTCCGATGGCGAGAGTGCCGTTACTAGAGCGGGGACAGAGGGACACCGCTCCCGATCTCCCAGCCACTCACGAGCCTGCCCTGTCGCCCAATCTGATGACCCCGCCACGTCGCGGCCAGCGATGAACCCGATCAGAGCAGGAGTCGCCGCAGGGGGGTCCAACAGATATCGGTAGGAATCGTCGTAGACCCGGGAACCAAACAGGAAGAAGAGGCGGTGAACCGTCCGCGGATTGCCGTCCGAGCTCGCAAGGACCGCCATTCGGAGACTGGCTGGATCGCGGGCCATATCGTCGGCGAGGCGGCTGAGGAATGTCTCCACTGGGCCGTCTGAGAAAGACTCGAGTTGGTACGGCTCGGCGCCCATGGCTGTTTGGAGGCGCGCGGCGAAGTCCTCGCCCTTCAGCTTCAGCAAGAGGCGTGCCAGGAGGTCTCGTTGGTCAGGGGTGGGACCCGTGTCGTGATCGTGCGCCAAGCGGAGCTCGTGGAGTAACTCGGCCCGGGCGGGACCGGCCCATTCGACCTGCGGAAGATCCGCCTCCACCTTCGCCTCGAGCCCTGCGCGAAGGCAGGCACGAATCGCATGAGCGACGCTTCTCGCAGCCGCTGCCTGTACCTGTTGCTCGTTGGAGAGCTCGAGCAACAGGTCCCACGCGGCCGTGAGGGACGCGCTGATCTCTTCGCGGGAGGGATACCAGCCCTCTCGCGTCGACGCGCGCCCTCGCAGCATCACGCCCCGCGTCGCCGATAGGTCAAAGGCACCGCTGAGAACCTGAGCGATTAGCGACTTCGCGGCGAGATCGCCCGCGCGGGCAAGTCGCCGGGCCGTGGTTACCCGATCAACGTACGTCTCGACCGTTCCGCTCAAGACGAGTTGGAAGGTCTGTTCAAACATCGGCCGCGGCCCGTAGGTGTGGGTCGCGGGGTCATTGATGGCCAGTCGCAAGAGGAACTCGAGGGTGCGATCGAAGGTCGCGTGAACCCAGAGCAGTTCCTCGATAGATGCGAGAACGTCTCCGGGCACTGAAGCAGGCGGCGGGTCGAAGATACGGACCATTGCCGCCAACGCTGCCTCGGGGTCAAGGACGGACATCGCCAGCAGCATCCGGGCGCGGATGTCGTCGAGGTCGTCGGCTGTCGTCGGGTTGAACCGATCGCGCCCTGCGAGCTCAAGCACGAACCGGCGCGCGGCCTCCGAGCCCGTCATGCCCGTGAGCCGGTCAACCAACGCGAGCGCGAGATGGCTGGGCACCCGATCAGCGGTATCCAGCAACTTGCCACCGAACCCGCGAAGCGCTTCCTCGGAGAGCCAGAGAGCCACCATTTCAGGGCTGACGCGTCGATGCTCACCAGACGCCGTGAGCAAGCGGCCGAGGAAGTCGTCGAGGCGTGCTGCGTCTCCGAGTCGATCCCGCCCCAAGGACTCGGAGATTGCCGTCAACTCCTGGGCGGATACCCCTTCGACCCCTACCCTCCCAAACGCGGCGATCGAGGCCAGTGCCCGCAGTGCTTCCGGGTCGGGGACTAGTCGCGTCAGAACTGCCCGGACGTCCGGGTCTCGCGCGGGTGCTTGACCTCTTTACTCCACCGTCCAGCAGCTACTTCTTCTTGGGCGCTGACTTGGCCTTCGGCTGCCCCCACTCGAGCTGGCCGAGGACAATCATCTGTTCCAACTCCTCGGCATCCTGCGGTCGCCAGCGGCGCACAACCGCACGCACGGCATCGAGCGTCGCCTCCATGGCCGGACCGAGCATCCGGCTGATGTCCGCGCTGTCCTGGGGGCGAGCGGAGATGAGCTTCATGACCACGACGTAGGGCATGGTCAGGGTCGGCAGGCCGGCGACCAGCGTGTTGCCCTGCCCCGCAGCGATGGCAGCTTGGCCCCAGGCTCCCGGGAGGCCGATCAGGTCCAGCTCGTGATCGCCCTTCTTCCAGGCGGTGCCGCGCAGGTTCTCGTAGAGCTGGAGGTTGCCGAGGAACTCCCAGCCGGCTTCGGTGAGCGTCCGCCCCGCTGCGGCGAGGTCCGTGACCCGCAGGGCCAGGTCGAGGTCACCCGTGGCGCGCGGCGGCATGTAGGCGTTGGCCGCGTTCGCGCCGGTCACTGCGACCTGGATGCTCTTGCCCTGGAGTGTCGCCGCTGCTTGTCTCCACCAGTTCATGACCGGCCTCTTCCCCTTCATCAGTTCATGGAGCATGGAACCCGACCCTGGACGCTGCCGGCGCAGGCTGAAATCAAGCAGTAGGCGACGAGCGGCCACGCGCTGCTCACGGGTCGGGATCGAGACGACCGCGCCGGTCATGACCCGAGGTTTGGGGGCAACCGGCGCACGGTCAAGTTCGCGGCTCTGGACGGCCAGCCCGAGCAGCGTGTGAAACGCGGTCGCGGGGTCGCCTCGGAACTCGGAGCGGAAGCAGAACTCGTCGAGGTAGGGGGCGTAGTCGGCCGGTGGCTTGTGGTAGGTCGCCAACTGCCAGCGCTTGTAGTGGCTGATCGCCCCGTCGGCTGCCGGCGTGGCCCGGCCCCCGCCATGCTTGAGACCTCCTGGTGGATGTGGGATGCGCGTCCAGGCGTAGCCGGCTCGGGTCAGGCCGCGGTAGCCGTCGTGGCCATCGGTGACGACGGCCGAGCCGGGGGCGACCAGCCGGACGAGGAGCGGCACGAGGGTGGTCCCCTTGCGGTCGGGGATCACCACCAGTCGGCTCCGCGAGCCGCCTCGCTCGACCACGGCGAGCACGATCCGCTTGCTTGTCCCGGCGACGGCAAAGCCGCTTGCGCCGGGCGCATAGCCACCGACCACCGTCTCGTCGGCCTCCACCGTGCCCGTCAGCAGGGGCAGGGCCAACGCGGACATCGAGCGCCGCAGGCGTCGCATCACGGCGGTCGTCGTCTTCCGGCTCGTCAGGCCAAGCTGTCGCCCGAGGGACAGGGCGTTGAGGCCGGGCGTGGTCGCCAGCAGGTAGGCCGCCCAGAACCAGGTCGTGAGTGGAAGATGTGTGTGATCGAGGACGGTGCCGGCGGTGACGGAGGTCTCGGTGCGGCAGCGCCGGCAGACGAGGAGTCCTCGCTCGCGCCCCCACGCCTCGTCCGCGCCGCAGTTGGGACAGCGGAACCCATCTGGCCAGCGGCTCACCATCAGGTAGCGCCGACAGGCCGCCTCGTCCGGGAACGTCGCCTGGAACTCGGGCAGCGTGCGCGGGAACGGAAGCTCGCGGTGTGCCTCCTGGAACTGCCTCACACGGCGATGGTAGCGCGGTGGAGTAAAGAGGTCAAGCGCCC
>JAJYJR010000029.1 GCA_021789355.1 Chloroflexota bacterium
TCCGCCACGACGTCCTCTCCCCGGCCGACGGGATCGTGGGCGCGATGCTGGTCGAGCCTGGCGAGGCCGTGGAGTACGGCCAGGAGGTGATCCGGATCGAGCTGGCGGCGCCGCCGGCCGCGTTCGCCGAGGCAGGCACCGCGTCCGGCGAGGCGGGCACCGCGTTCGCCGCCGCCCCCGCCGCCGCCGCCCCCGCGGCGCCCGCGACCCCTGACCAGGCGGTCCCGGCCGGAGCGGGCCCCGCCGCGGCGACGGAGCCGGCCTGATGTTCGGGCGGATCCTGATCGCCAACCGGGGCGAGATCGCCCTGCGCGTCCTGCGCGCCTGCCGGGAGCTCGGCATCGGCGCCGTCGTCGCCTACAGCGAGGCCGACCGCGACAGCCTGGCCGTCCAGCTGGCCGACGAGGCGATCTGCATCGGGCCGGCCGACGCCCGCCGGAGCTACCTCTCGGCCTCCGCCCTGGTCTCGGCCGCCGTCGTCACCGAGTGCGACGCGATCCACCCGGGCTACGGCTTCCTGTCGGAGGACGAGGGCTTCGCCGACGTCGTCCGGGCCCACGGGCTGACCTTCATCGGGCCCCCCGCCGAGGTCCTGGAGCGTTTCGCCTCCAAGGAGGGGACGCGCCGCCTGCTGGCGGAGTACGGGCTGCCGATCATCCCCGGCTCGGACGGCATGCTGCGCGACGAGGCCCACGCCCTCGAGGAGGCGGAGCGGATCGGCTACCCGGTCCTGATCAAGCCGTCGGCCGGCGGGGGCGGGAAGGGGATGCGCATGGTCCGCTCGGCGCGCGAGCTGGTCGGCGCCCTCAAGGTCTGCCAGTCGGAGGCCAAGGCCGCCTTCGGCGACGACTCGCTCTACCTCGAGAAGTGGGTGGACGACAACCGCCACGTGGAGGTCCAGGTGGCGGTGGACCGCTTCGGCCACGGCATCCACCTGGGCGAGCGCGACTGCTCGGTCCAGCGGCGACACCAGAAGATCCTGGAGGAGGCCCCGACGCCGGCGCTCGGCGACGCGGCCCGCGAGGATCTCTGCGAGCGGGCGGTCCGGGCGATCGTGGCCGCCGGCTACGAGAACGTCGGGACGCTCGAGTTCCTGGTGGACGAGGAGGGCCGCTTCTACTTCATCGAGATCAACTGCCGGATCCAGGTGGAGCACCCGGTGACCGAGATGCTGACGGGGATCGACATGGTCGCCCTGCAGCTGCGGATCGCGGCCGGCGAGCCGCTCGGCATCAGCCAGTCGGACGTCCACCTGGAGGGCCACGCGATCGAGTTCCGGATCAACGCCGAGGACCCGGCCCACGATTTCCGGCCCCAGGCGGGGCTGGTCGGCCGCTACCTTGCCCCCGGCGGGCCCGGAGTCCGGGTGGACTCGCACCTTTTCGGGGGCTACGAGGTCCCGCCGTACTACGACTCGCTCCTCGGCAAGCTCGTGGTCTGGGGTCCGGACCGGGCGACGGCGATCGCCCGCGGCCGCGTTGCGCTGCGGGAGCTGCTGATCGAGGGAGTGGTCACGAACGCGGAGCTGCACCGCGCGATCCTCGGCAGTCCGGTCTTCCTGGAGGGGCGGTTCACCACGAACCTGCTCGACCGGGTCGGGGCGGGGGCGTTCACGGCGGCGGCCGCGGGGGCGGCCGGGCGGACCGCCGCAGGGGTGGGTTGATGCGCGACGCGGCGGTCGGCCCGCCCGTCGGCGCCGGGAGGGATGCGCTGCCGGCCGACCACGGGCGCCGCATTTCCCGATCAGGGAGGAGAACGTGACCGAGACCGTTGGGGGTCCCGTCCACACCGCGACCGAGATCCAGGGACTGATCCCGCATCGCTGGCCGTTCCTGCTCGTCGACCGGATCGTGGAGTACGACCCGGAGGCGAAGCGGATCGTCGGCGAGAAGGCCGTCACCGCCACCGAGTGGTACTTCGGCGGGCACTTCCCGGGAATGCCCGTCATGCCGGGCGTCCTCCAGGTGGAGGCGCTGGCCCAGACGATGGGCGTCTACGTCGCCAAGCAGCCCGGCTTCGGGGACCGGATGGGCCTCTTCGCGGGGATCGACGAGTGCCGCTTCAAGCGGGTCGTCCGGCCCGGCGACGTCCTCCGCCTGGAGGTCACGATGGAGAAGCTCGGCAGCCGGTTCGGGCGCGGGCGGGCCGTCGCCAGCGTCGACGGCGAGGTCGCCTGCGAGGCCACCATCAGCTTCATCATCCCGCCCGAAGGCGTGCTCCGTTGATGCCCGGGGAACGGAGCGCCCGGCCGATGCCCGCCACCCGGCCCATGCCCACGACCCGGCCGATGCCCGCCACCCGGCCCATGCCCACCACCCGGCCCATGCCCACGACCCGGCCCATGCCCACGAACGGAGCAACGCGCTGATGCCCAGGATCGCCGTCTTCTCGGACGTGCACGGCAACGCCCATGCCCTCGCCGCCGTCCGGGCGGCCATCGCCGCCGCCGCCCCCGACGTGGTGGCGGTCGCGGGCGACCTGGCCATGTACGGCCCGGACCCCGTCGGCACCATCGACGGACTGCGCGAGCTGGAGGCCCAGGGCGCCCTCATCGTCCAGGGCAACACCGACGTGGCGGTCGCGGACTTCGACTACACCGCCGCGTTCCCGCAGTACGCCGACGGCGTCCCCGACAGCGTCCTCGCGGCCGCGGAGTGGGCCCACGACGCGCTCGGCGACGAGCGCCTGGACTGGCTGCGGCGCCTGCCGGCCGAGCGGCGCGTCCGCCTCGACGACCTGCTCGTCCTCGTCTGCCACGCCTCGCCCGGCTCCCAGACGGCCGGCCTGGATCCCGACCTGGACGCGTCCGTGACCACCGAGCGCGTCGCCCGCACCGACGCCCGCATCATCTGCTGCGGCCACACCCACCTGCCCGAGGTCCGCGACCTCGGCTGGAAGCTGCTGGTCAACGCCGGCAGCGCCGGCTACGTCTTCGACGGCCAGCCGACCGCCAGCTGGGCCTTGGTCGAGGTGAGCGGCGAGGCGGCCATGGCCGAGATCCGGCGCGAGCCGTTCGACCTGATGGCGGTCGCCAACGCCCTCTCGGCCCGCGGCCTGCCGGGCGACGTCTACCGGGCGGCCACGGTCCGGACCGGGAAGCTGGTGCGGTGACCGCGGCGCGCGTCCCGGCGCCCCGCATGTCGGGCGGCGTCCCGGCCGGCCGCCGCGTGGTGGTGACCGGGCTCGGCCTCGTCACGGCCCTCGGCAACGACGTGGCGAGCACCTGGCAGGGCCTGGTGGAGGGGCGGCCCGGCGTCACGGCGATCACCCGCTTCGACCCCGCCCGCCTGGACGCCCGGATCGCGGCCGAGGTCCACGACTTCGATCCGTCGGGCGTGCTGGACCGCAAGGAGCAGCGCCGGACCGATCGCTTCGTCCAGCTGACCCTCGTGGCCGGCCGCCAGGCGCTCGACGCGGCCGGCCTGCCGGGTCGCCTGGACGGCGCTCTGGCCGAGCGGAGCGGGGCCTTCATCGGCACCGGCTTCGGCGGCATCATCAGCTTCTTCGAGCAGGCCCGCATCCTGGCCGAGCGCGGGCCGGACCGGCTCAGCCCGTTCTTCGTCCCGACCGTCATCGCCAACCTGGCCGCCGGGCAGGCCGCCATCAGCTTCGGCACCCTGGGGCCCAACCTGGCCACGGTCTCCGCCTGCGCCAGCGGCGGCCACGCCATCGGCGAGGCCTGGGAGACGATCCGCCGGGGCGACGCGGACCTGATGCTGGCCGGCGGCGCGGAGGCACCGATCCACGAGGGGGCGGTGGGCGGCTTCGCCGCGATGCGGGCGCTCTCCACCCGCAACGACGCCCCGGAGGCAGCCTCACGGCCCTTCGACCGCGGCCGGGACGGGTTCGTCCTGGGCGAGGGCGCGGGCATGCTCGTCCTGGAGGCGCTCGAGCACGCGTCGGCCCGCGGCGCGGAGCCGCTGGCCGAGATCGTCGGCTACGGGGCCACGGCGGACGGCTCGCACATCACCCTGCCGGCCCCCGGGGGCGCCGGCGCCGTCCGCGCCGTTCGCCGCGCCCTGGAGAAGGCCGGCCTGCCGCCGGAGGCCGTGGACCACCTGAACGCCCACGCCACCTCCACCGGCGAGGGCGACCGGGCCGAGCTGGAGGCGATCCGGACCGTCTTCGGCCCGCACGCCCCGAAGGTCTCCGTGACGGCCAACAAGAGCATGCTCGGCCACACCCTGGGCGCGGCCGGGGCGATCGAGGCGGCGACGACCGTCCTGGCGCTCCGCGGCGGCTGCATCCCGCCGACGATCAACCTCGACGAGCCGGACGAGGCGGCCGAGGGGCTGGACCTGACGCCCGGCGTGGCTCGCCGGCGGGAGCTGGACGTCGCCGTCTCGACCTCCTTCGGCTTCGGCGGCCAGAACAGCGCCCTGGTCCTGCGGCGCTGGGTCGCCTGAGGGCCGGCGAGATGAGCGACGCCATGGACGAGCTCCGCACCGACGCGGCCGAGGCCAACGGCTCCCTGCTGGCCCTGATCGACCGCCTGACGGCGCTGCTCGAGCGGAGCGACCTGGTGGAGCTCGAAGTGCAGTCCGGCGGGACCGGCCTGGTGCTGCGCAAGCCGGGCGGGCTGTCCCCGGCCCTCGGCGATCCGGCCCCGGCCGGACCGCCGGCCGCCGCGGGCGGGGACCTCCTCGGCGGCGCGCCGTCCGCCGAGGACGGCGCGGAGGGGCTCGCGCAAGGTGCCCGCGCCGCGGTCGGCGTGCGGGTCGTCCGGGCGCCCCTGACCGGCATCTTCTACGCCGCCCCGTCGCCCGGCTCGCCGCCCTACATCAGCGTCGGCGGCGAGGTCGCCGTCGGCCAGGTGATCGGCCTGATCGAGGCCATGAAGCTCTTCAACGAGATCAAGTCGGACCACGCCGGCCGGGTCGCCCGTGTCGTCGTCGAGTCCGGCAGCCTGGTCAAAGCCAAGCAGCCACTGATCGAGGTCGAGCCGCTATGAACCGTCCGCTGAACGGCGTCCACCTGACCGGCTGGGGACGCTACGCCCCGGAGCTGGTCCTCACCAACGCCGAGCTGGAGCGGCTCGTGGAGACCTCCGACGACTGGATCGTGACCCGGACCGGCATCCGCGAGCGCCGGATCGCCGGCCCCGACGAGACGGCCGCCTCCATGGGCTCCATCGCGGCCCGCCGGGCGATCGCCGTGGCCGGCCTGGATCCCGCCGAGATCGACCTGATCCTGCTGGCAACCGTCTCGGGCGACCACCCCTTCCCGGCCACCGCCAGCCTGGTCAAGGAGGCGATCGGCAACGTCAGGGCCCCGGCGATGGACGTCGCGGCGGCCTGCTCCGGCTTCATCTACGCCTGCTCGCTCGCCCAGGCCCAGATCGTGGCCGGGATGACCCACCACGTCCTGGTGATCGGCTCCGAGCTCCTCAGCCGGTTCGTGGACTACACCGACCGGGGCACCTGCGTGCTCTTCGGAGACGGGGCCGGGGCGGTGGTCCTCTCCGCCTCGGAGGAGCCGGGCGGGACGCTCGGCATCTCGCTGACCACCGAGCCGTCCGGGGCCTACATGATCTGGGTCCCCTCCGGCGGCTCGGCCAGCCCTGCCCGGCCCGATACGCTCCGCCAGGGCGGGCACTACCTGCGGATGGAGGGCCGCGAGACGTACCGCTTCGCGACACGGACGATGGCCAGCACCGCCCGGGCCGCCCTCGAGCAGGCCGGCCTCACGACCGACCAGATCGACCTCTTCATCCCCCACCAGGCCAACATCCGGATCATCGAGGTGGTGGCCAAGGGCCTGGGCGTGCCGATGGAGCGCGTCTTCGTCAACGTCGGCCGCTACGGCAACACCTCCGCCGCGTCGGTGCCGATCGCCCTGGCCGAGGCCGTCGACGCCGGCCGGGTCAAGGTGGGCGACCGGCTCGCCATGGTCGCCTTCGGGGCCGGCTTCACCTCCGGCGCCCTCGCGCTGCAGTGGACCGCCGACCCGGCCCGGGCCCGCCTGGCCGATGGGATCGGGCCGGCCGACGTCACCGTCCGGCGGCCGCCGGGCTTCGAGCCCCCCGAGCCCTTCCCGCCGGCCCTCCGGCCGCTGCTGGACGGGACCGAGTGGGCGGCGCCATCGTCCGCCCCGGGTTCGGCCCCGGCCGCGCCAGGCCACCGTCCAACCGCCCACCCCGGCCCCGAGCCGGAGCCCACGGAGGTCCGCGCATGATCGACCTGACCGGCAAGGTCGCCCTCGTAACCGGCGGCTCCCGGGGGATCGGCCGCGCCGTCGCCCTCCGCCTCGGCCGGCAGGGCGCCGACGTGGCGTTCCTGGACCGCGCCAGCTGCATCGAGACCGACCACACCCAGGCGGACATCCAGGCCCTGGGCCGGCGCTCCGTCTGCGTCGGCGGCGACGTCACCAACCCCGAGGACTGCGCCGCCGTCGTGGAGGCCACCCTGGAGGCCTTCGGCAAGATCGACATCCTGGTCAACAACGCCGGGATCACCCGCGACGACCTGATCCTGCGGATGAGCCTGGAGGCCTGGCGCCAGGTCCTGGAGGTCAACCTGTTCGGAGCCTTCTACATGACCAAGGCGGCCCTGCGGCCGATGCTCCGTGCCCGGGGCGGCCGGATCATCAACATGAGCTCGGTCTCCGGCCAGATGGGCAACGCCGGCCAGGCCAACTACTCGTCCTCCAAGGCGGGCCTGATCGGGCTGACCAAGGCGACCGCCCGCGAGGTCGCCTCGCGCGGGATCACCTGCAACGCCATCGCCCCGGGCTTCGTGACGACCGAGCTGACCGACGGCCTGCCCGACGCGGTCAAGGAGGGGATCCTCAAGGCCACCCCGCTCGGCCGCTTCGCCAGCCCCGACGAGATCGCCCACGCCGTTGCCTTCCTCGCCTCCGACGAGGCCGCCTACATCACCGGCCAGGTCCTCGCGGTGGACGGCGGCCTGGCGATGATGTGAGGGCCCGCCGGGCCGCCTGACAGCCGGGCCGCCTGACAGCCGGCCGTCCGCGGGCGGCGGGCCGAGCGGGCCGCCGAGGCGGGGGGCCCGGGGAGGTCCCCCGTACCGCGAACGCAGACCCCGGCACCAGGCGGGCCAACTCCGCGCGGGACCATCGTTCCGTTGCCCCGGCCGCGCGGCGTCCCGCATACTGGCGGCCGCGCGGTCGCGCTCGAGGGGTTCCGTTGGCCGTCACCTTCCGCCGCCTCCGCCGCCCCCTGGGGTCCTCGGCCCTCTTCATCGCCCTGCTCTGCGCGAGCGCGGCGCTCGGCGGAGGTGCGGCGCGGGCGGCGACGGGCAACACGCCGCTCACCCCGGCCCAGTTCAACGCCAACCTGACCCGCCAGGTCTACGGCTACCTGCCCTCCTGGATGGTGGACGGCACGACCGATGGCTACCTGCAGTACTCGCTGCTGAGCACCATCGCCGTCCACTCGATCAGCTACACCTCGGACGGTCACGTCGACACGACATCGGGTGCCTACCTGGTCCTGCAGTCGGGCACAGGGGCGACGATCGTCCAGCACGCCCACGCGGCCGGCGTCCGGATCGACGTCTCCGTCTCCTTCGCCCCGTCAGCGGTCACCAACGACGCCTTCTTCGCCAATGCCGCCGCGCAGTCGACAGCCATCGCGGACACTGTGGGATATCTGGGGACGTGGGGAATCGACGGCGTGAGCCTGGACGTCGAGGCGCTCGACAGCACGTCCTACCCGGCCTACGGCTCGTTCATCACGGCCCTCCGGAGCGCCGTCCGGGCGGCCAACCCCGCCGGCCAGGTGAGCGTCGCGACCAACGCCAGCACCTCCGGGGCGCGGATGGCCCAGATCGCCCTCTCCGCGGGGGCGGACCGGGCCTTCATGATGGGCTACGACTACCGGACCGGCGGCAGCAGCCCGACCGGGGCCATCTCGCCGCTCGTCAGCTTCAACGGCATCCTGGACCTCACGGACTCGGTCGGGCTGTACCAGTCGGCCGGCGCGCCCCTCAACAAGGTCGTGCTCGGCCTGCCCTACTACGGTCGGATCTGGCCAACGAAATCGAACACCCTCAACTCCACGCGCAACACCGCGGCCTCGAGCTGCTCCTGGGGACCGCCCACGCCGACCGTGGCCCAGATCCCCGGCGAGTCGGCCGGCCTGACCACCAACTTCGATCCCCTGGAGCAGACCGGCTGGTTCGCCCGCTACGACACGACCAACAGCACCTGGTGCGAGGCCTACTACGACACGCCGGGCTCATTGACGGCGAAGTACCAGCTTGCCATCTCGAACGGGATGGCGGGAGTGGGAATGTGGGCCCTCGGCTACGACCAGGGCCTGACGGGCTACTGGAACGCCATCGCCGCCACCTTCGGGTCGCCTCCGGCGACCTACCACCCGATCACGCCAGCCCGGATCCTCGACACCCGGATCGGCCGCGGCCTGCAGAACCCGCTCGCCTCAGGGGCGCCGAACATGTTCCAGGTGACCGGTCAAGGGGGCGTGCCGACGAACGCGACGGCAGTGACGGGCAACCTCACGGTGACCGGCCAGACCTACCGTGGCTACGTCGCTCTCACCCCGACCCAGACCTCGACGCCTTCTGTCTCGACGATCAACTTCCCGTCCGGCGACACGAGAGCCAACGGGGTGACCGTCCAGCTCGGGCCCGGAGGCACCCTCGCCGCCGTCTACATCACCGGCCGCAGCGGTGACCATACCCAGCTCATCTTCGACGTGACCGGGTACTTCCGCTGACCTCGTTCGCGGCCGCATGACCCTTCTGAGGCCGTCGGCAGGCGCGTTCTTGCGGATAGCCGCCTTGGGTTCGGGCAGTCGATCAACAGCCTCGGCCAGCATATCGGTCGGCATGTGGCAATCGAGGGCCTTGGGGGGCCGGCCGTTGAGCCGGGCGGCGACAGTATCGAGTTCGACCTGACTGCAGACCGACGGGTCGGCCCACTTCGTGTAGTACCGGCGCAGCAGGCCACAGTGTTCTCGTTGGTGCCACGCTGCCACGGGCACCGCGGGTCGCAGAAGTAGACCGCGACGTCGCTCGCGATCCTCAAGCGGCGATGCTCGGCGATCTCCATGCGTATCATCCGAATGGTGAGAACCCGATCGTCCGCCCGATTCGGGATCGACGCGCGATGGTGGTCCTCAGGTCCACCAAGTGGCCGCAGTTACGTCCGTCATCTCGTCGCAGAGCTGGCCGCCCGAGCGGATCGCGATGACTACGTCGCGTTCGTTCGGCATCTGGCGGAGCCCGGAACGGGGCCCGCCTTGCGGTCGATCCGCGTACCAGCCCTGCCGTCGGTCCTTTTCAACACCGCTGGAATCCCGATGCGCCTGCCGCCGACCGTCCTTGCGGTCGTGTACCAGAACTTCACGCCTGTGGCGTCGCGGGCGCGGGCGGTCACGGTCGTCCACGACCTTATCTTCCTGACGGATCCGGGCCAGTTCAGTCGCGTGGAACGCTCGTACCTGGGTCTCATTGCTCGCCTGCTGCCTCGCGCCGCGGTCGTCGCGGCAGTGTCGGAGCATGTGCGATCGGTCGTGCTCGATCAGTGGCCCACGCGCGATCCGACATCGGTCGTGGTGGCCCCGAATGGAGTGGATGAAGGGCTTCTGATGGCCGGGAGCACAGTGCCGGATGCCGCCGCAGAGCAGGCCGTCAGATCGGCGTACGGCATCAAGCGGCCCTACATCTTCTACCTGGGCCGGATCAACGTGCGCAAGAACCTGGTCGGGCTGATGGAGGGGTTCGCCATGGCCAGATTGCCGGATCACCAGCTCGTGCTCGCAGGTCGCCGGGACGGAGTCGGCGTCGATGTCCTTGGACACTCGGAGCGACTGGGGATCTCAGACCGAGTGAGACAACTCGGCGAGGTGCCTTGGTCAGACCTTCCGGCCTTGTTTCGGGGCGCCGACGCCTTCGCGTATGTCTCGTTCGATGAGGGGTTCGGCGTCCCTCCTCTCGAGGCGATGGCCTTCGGGATTCCGGTTGTCTGCTCTGAGATCCCGGCGCTCCTGGAGACTGCCGGACCAGGTGGGGCGCTGATCGTGGCCCACGATCCAGAGGCGATCGCCCATGGGTTGGAGCGAGCCGTGAATGACACGTCTGTCCGGACGTCGGCGCGTCAGCTCGGACCCGCTCAAGCCGCGCGTTATCGTTGGCGCGACACGGCGACGGCCATTCGTGCGGCGTTGGAGGCCGCGGCGGCGTGAGCACGGCGGTTCGCTCGGGCCTCGAGCGCTTGATCCAGAACCTCAAACAGGATCCGTCGTACCGGCTGGAGGGCGATCAGCCGACCGCTGACTACCTCGAGCTCAGCGTGCGGCGTGGATGGGAATTGCTGCGGGGATTGCTAATCCGCCACCGGCTGCACCGGTGTGGCGGCCTGGTGTTCGCCGGCCGGGGCGTGACCATCCGCCACGGACGCCATATTCGCGCTGGGCAGTCGCTCCTGCTTGGTGATGGGGTGCTGCTCGACGCCCTGTCGCGACACGGGATCGTGCTGGGGAGAAACGTGTCGATTGCGAGGGGGGCGGCACTCGTCTGCTCAGGGGTCGCGGCTCGACCGGGCGAGGGAATTGTCGTTGGTGACCGGACTGGCATTGGCGATCACTGCTACTTCTGGGGCCAGGGCGGGATCGAGATCGGCTCCGATGTCCTGTTTGGACCGAGCGTCCGAATCTTCTCGGAGAATCATCGATTCGATCGGGGGGACCTGCTGATCCGCGAGCAGGGCGAAGAGAGAGCGAAGGTCACGATCGAGGACGACTGCTGGATCGGCGGAGGGGCGACTATTCTGGCGGGGGTCAGAATCGGCAGGGGATCCGTCGTGGCCGCCGGGTCGGTGGTCACAAAGAATGTGCCCCAGGGGAGCGTTGTCGCCGGCGTGCCAGCCAGAGTGCACAGGACCAGGTCCCTCGATGGTTCGGCAGGGCCCGGCACTGGGCAGAGTGGCGTGCCAAGCCCCGCCAAGGCTGTCGGGCAGGGCCCAGCCGGGTGAAGCGATCACGAGCCCGCTGGGCGAGTGACCCCGATGGAGCTCGCGGGTTCGGACGCAGCCGCTCTGACCCCGCTCCGAAACGCAGCCAGGAAGAAGGCGCGGCTTCGGCCGGCGGGAGGAATAAGCCAGTAGCGGATGGCTCTGGCGCCGTGGTAGGCGAATGCGAGCCAGATGCCGCGTCGACCGGCACTGCAGGAGAGAGCAAACAACGTGCGATTCCTGTCCTTCAGGAACGCCACTCGGTCAGGAATTCTCGACGTACTGGACGACACCTTGTGATGGACGACGGATCGAGGCTGGATCACAACGCGCCAGCCCCGGCGCGTCGCTCTCATGCAGACCTCCGCATCTTCGAAGTAGAGGAAGAAGCGGGTATCCAGCGGTCCAACGTCTTGCACGCACGAGGTCCGCAGCAGCATGCTGCAGCCGCTGACGTAGGGGGTGTCTCTGGGGGGGCCGGGCGTCTCGGCAGGCTGATCCTGGCGCGCGTTGTACGCGATACCGCGGATCGCGTCGACGATCCCGCCCTCGTGCCATATCCGACTGGGCTCGCTCGCGTACACCACCCGCGAGCCCACGATCCCGATCCTGGAGTCCTCGCCTGCGGTTTCAAGCAGCGCCTGGAGGGCGTCTCGCTCGACGACCGCATCATTGTTGACGATCCAGACGAAGTCGGCATCTTGCCTGAGCGATGCTGCGATGCCGAGGTTGCAGCCGCCAGCGAACCCGATGTTCGTCGGAGACTCGATCAGGCTGACGTCCGGCAACTCCTTCTTCAGGGCCGCGAGTTCGCTCGCATCGGAGCCGTTGTCGATGACCCGTATCCGGCGGAGCGGGGTCGTGCTCGTCGCGAGCGAACGGACGCATTCCACCGTGTCGGCGGTCGAGTTCCAGGTCACGACGATCGCGTCGACCACGGGCTCCCTCCCCGCCCCGGTTCGCTGGCCAATGGAGAGCGGGACGTCTTGGGAGCCGACCGGCGCGGCCCTCACGACGCCTGGCCAGCCACTCGCGCGAGCACGGCAGCCATTGCGGCCGCGGTGTCCTCCCACCGGTACACGGTCACGCGCTCGTGTCCTCGCGCGATCAAGGTGGACCGCAGCGCCGCGTCCCCCAGGGCAGTCTTCACTGCCTCGATCAGGCTTTCAACGTCCGTTGGCTCGTGGAACAGGGCGGCGTCGCCAAGGACCTCCGGCAGGGAACCTGCGCGAGCTGCTATCACCGGAACGCCATGCTGCATTGCTTCGAGGGGCGGGAAGCCGAAGCCTTCCGATTGAGACGGGAAGAGGAAGAGCGATGCCCACCGATACCAGCGGTCCAGTGCCACCCGATCTACGGTGCCGGTGACGACCGCCGCCGGTCGTAGCGACTGCGCCAACTCGAGGACCCGAGCATGGTCTCGCCCGGGAGGGCCGACGATCACCAGACGGAGCGCCCGGCTCAATTCTGGCTCCGCCCAGGCGCGAAGGATCAGGGGCACGTTCTTGTGGGGCTCAATCGGCCCGACGAAAAGCGCGTATGGCTCATCGAGCGGGCTTCGGTCGGCCGCCCCTGGTCGGACCGGATCGAGGCCCGGGTGGATCACTTCGACGCGGCTCGAGTCGGCACCGAACCATCGCACGAGTTCGGCGCGACTGTGGTGCGACACCGTGGTGACGGCGGCCGCCGACGCGAGCGCTCGCCGGATCGCCCACGAGATGTATCGCGTGTATCCCGGGTCGTACGTGCCTGGAGCGCTGAGGAAGTTCACGTCATGGATCGTGACGACCTGCGGAGGGGCCCCGAGGCGGGCGGTGAGGTTCACCGGCATCAGGAGTGCATCGGCGTTCTGCTGCCGGCTACGGAGCGGAATCGCGAGATCGTACCAGAATCGATCTCGTGCCAGATTGAGGCCCTTGCGGAGTGGCCCACCCCACTCGATTCGCGCGGAGCCCCCCCAGGGCAGCAGGGTCAATCTGGGGGCGTACGTTCCCAGCGCTCGATACAGGCCCCGAGCCCACCGCGCCGAGCCCGATGGAGGGCGCCGCAGGATCGACATGTCCACGCCAATCCGCAGCCGTTCGTCTGCCTCCGAGACGCTCAGGCTTGCCTGCTCGGCCGCATGCGCGGCGGTCGAATGCGTCATGGCCGGGCGATGCCGACTAGTCTTGCGAGCAAGTCACCATAGAGCTGGGTGACCCGATCCCAGGAGTAGAGGGCCGCGGCGCGTTCAGCGGCCAGTCGGCCGAAGGTCTCCCGAGCGCTGTCGGACTGAATGAGTCGCTGCAGCGCTGCGGCAAGGTCCGCCGCGTCATTCCGTCTGTAATAGGCGCCGGCATCGCCGAGGACCTCACGGTGCTCGGGAACGTCGTTCGCCAGCACGCAGGCCCCTCGGCCCATCGCCTCGACCAGCGCCGGGTGCGTCCCGCCGACCTCCGTCGCCTGGATGTAGATGGCAGCGTTCGACTGGAGTTCCGCGTAGCCTTCGCCGAAGACGTAGCCCACCATCACCACGCCGGGCGTTTCGGCCGCCATCGACTCCAATCGGCGCTTGTAGGTGTTGGCATACGGCGCATCGCCCACGATGACCAGTGGTATGTGGGATGCGAGGCGTCCGTAGGCCTCGACGACGACATGGGCATTGTTCTCCGGCTCCAGCCTGCTTACGTACAGCAGATATCGGCCCGGTTCGAGGCCGATGCGGCGTAACGTGCCTCCCGCGGCAGCCCTCTGCACGGCGGTCCCGTACGGAATGAACACGGTCTCCTTGCGATAGCGCGTTTCGTACCAGCGGGCGATCACACGCGCGTCGGTGACCAAGGTGACGGGCAGTTTAGGAGCGAGCCAGGCGCACATGCGATAGTAGGAGCGCCCGGCGAAGCCCCATTTGTCGCGCTGCCATTCCAGTCCATCGACATTCAACACGACCGCCGATCCGACAAGCCGCGGAATGGCGGCGAATGGAGCGTTGGCGTTGTTGCAGATCAGCACCGCGTCATAGCGGTGCTGGAGGCAGTCCACGACGGACAGCGCCGTGTGGACGACTGTGTCGAGGTACTTCTGGCGAACGGTAGGCAAGATGCGCAGGCGCATGCCTCGGTACGTCTTCAGCGTCGGGTCGACGAAGTGCGAGCGTCCGTAGACCGTGACCGAGTGTCCAGCTGAGACCAGGCGGGCCCCAAGCTCCTCGGCGAAGGTCTCGAAGCCTCCGTACGCAGCCGGAACGCCGCGGGTCCCAAGGATCGCGATGCGCATCTACCCTCTTCCGGTGGGGTCGGGTAGGTGCTGACCCAGGCTGGAAAACTGCAGCATAGAGACCCAGTCGACCTCCGTACACGCGGGCACTTCGTGCCCGGCGGCTCCAAGTGTCAGGCGTTGGCGGAACGATCACGGCACGGCTCCCGGAGTGTACCGCGCGAAGCAGCCTCCAACCGGCAGGCTCGTGCCTAGCTGCGCCACGGGAGGGTACGATCCGCGGGCGTCCGTTCCGCCCGCTATGCTCTCGCCTTGATGTCGGCTCTCGGCGCCCTCCTCCTGCTCGCGGCCGCGGCGTCCGTCGTCGTTGGTGCGTGGGCGGTCTGGCGCTGGCCCGCCGCAGCTCTACCGGTCTTCGCCGTCGGTCTGGCGCTCCACAACCTAGTGCTCATGCTCCTTGTGGGGGCAGGGGCCCCGACTTGGGCCGTGCGCGCGCTGGAAGCTTGGAAAGAGGCTTACGTCGGGCTGCTCGCCGCTCGCCTAGGACTCCAGGTCATCCGATCGGGAGGTGCCGCCTATCTGCGCCGCTCCATTGGCCTATGGTCCCGCCTGCCCGTAGCGCCAAGACTGCTCGACCTGACGGCGCTCGCATTTGAGCTGCTGCTCGTCGTCTATGCCCTGCTGCCATCCGCGCTTCTGCCGTCGCCTTCTCCATCCCTCGCGCAGCGCTTACTGAGCTTCCGCACCTTTAGCCTCATTCCCGTGCTCTATCTCTTCGGCCGGGTCTGGCCCCCACTCGGGAGGCAACGCCAGCGGGTCATCGTGCTGGTCATCGGCGTGGCGGCCGTCGTGTCGCTCCTCGGTCTTCTGGAGCTCTGGTTCGTTCCGAGCAGACTCTGGGTCGACTGGGGCATCGTGCGATTCGACCAGCTCCTGGGATTCGACTACCACGGCCCAGGCGGCCTCCCGGAGAACTTCTTCCAGAGCACCACCACAGGCCTGGCCCTCCGCCGGATGGTTTCGACGTACCTCAGCCCGCTGGGGATCGCCTACACCGGTCTGCTAGTGGTACCGCTCGCCGCTACAGCGGCGGCTGGGCTTCGGCGACGCTCGGCCTTGTTGTGGGCCCTCTACACGCTCGTCGTGATCGGCATCGCCCTGAGCGTGACGCGGCTTGCGCTCGCCTGCCTTGCCGTCGAAGTCCTGGTCATGGCTGTTGCCTACAGACGACGAGCCTTCCTTGGGGCTGCTGCGGTTGGCTTCGTGGCCATCTGGGCAGCGCTATTCGTTTATCCGGACTACGGCCCCGTCGTCAACTTCGAGCTCACGGACGTGCGCCCACCGGCCGGTGCCGCAATCATCGGACTCAACAAGGCGCCGCAGCCGCCGACTCCCTCATCCAGTCCGGGAGCGGTTGCGCCGACGCCGAGCTCTGCGCCAGCGAACCTTGCGGGCGATGTCGTGAACCGGATAGTCAGCTCCGACGATGCCTCAATCCAGGCACACATCGCTGCGGTGCGCGAAGGAGCGGCGTTCGTGCTCGCCCACCCGCTCGGGCTCGGCCTCGGTGCCTCGATGCCCCGGCTAGGAGTAGCCACCGGCCCGGGCGAGAGCGCGATATTCCAGATCGGCGGCGAGGCCGGGTTGCTCGGGCTCATTCTCTTCTCGGTCCTTTACGGCGGAGTGATCGCAGCCAGTGCATACGCAGCCTGGCGGAACTGGGACAAACCTGGCGAGGCAAGCCTCTTCTTCGCGGTTGCGGTGGGGGGTGTCGCTCTCTCGCCGGTGGTGCTTACGAGCCAGGTCTGGGGAGATTTCTCTGTCACGTTTATGTTCTGGCTCCTCGCTGGCGCATGCATCGCCGCGTGGCCTGGTGTGGCGGACGGGGGCGCCGGTTCAACTGGTGGGGGGAGCTAGCTCCTCGCCGATCCGCTCGCATTCCCTTGTTGGCCGGCCGACTGCATCTCGGTGAACCTCAGGCTCGGCCCGCGTTGTCAGAGCGCGGTGCATAGAGGTAGATCGTGTGATGAGCCAAGGCGCAACCGCTCCTCCCGTAGAGGCCCCTCGCCCAGCCTCTGTGGCGGCGGCCGTCGTCACCTTTCATCCGGATCGAGCTCTCGAGGAGCGCCTGGCGGCGCTGTCGCCCCTCGTCAGCGCCATCATCCTGGTGGACAACGGGTCGGCGCCCGATGAGCTACGGTCCGACCGGCTGGCCTCTTTGGGCGGCAAGCTCCAATTGATCGCGAACGGGCGGAACCGAGGTGTCGCGGCCGCCCTCAACCAGGGCTTCGCCCGGGCGCGAACACTTGGCCTCCCCTGGCTCCTCGCGCTCGATCAGGATTCAGAGCCACTGCCGTGCCTGGTGGAAGCAGCGGCGCGAGTCTTTGACTCCCACCCGCTGCCTGCGCGCCTCGCCGCCATTGGTGCCGGCATCGCGGGCGAGATCCCTTCGGATCCCGCAAGCCAACACCCCTTCGAGCGGCGGCCCGTCCTGATTACCTCGGGTACGCTCTACCCCCTTTCCGTTTGGGAGTCCATGGGCGGCTTCCGAGAGGACTTCTTCATCGACTATGTGGACATCGAGTACTGCCTTCGCGCCCGCGCCCGCGGTCTCGAGGTTGTGCAATCAACGGAGCCGTGCCTTGTCCACCGGATCGGGCAGCCCGCGGCCCGTCGCGTCCTCGGTCGGTGGGTTACCCCCACGCATCATGACGCGACACGCCGGTACTACATCACCCGCAATCGAATTGCAGTGTGGCGCGGGTACGCGCTGACCGAAACGCGCTACGTCCTTCACGACATCCGCGCCTTCACCCGAGAGACGTTCATGCTGGTTGTTGCGGAGAGCGACCGCCTGGCCAAGATCCGAGCGATGTGGGCAGGGATCAGAGATGGTTCGTTGGGCCGGTCTCGCCGAAGGTGAACGGCGCGGTCCCCAGCGGGTGGCGGAGCGGTCCCTCAGGCGCGCCTCTTGGCGATCGTGCTTGACTCACCGGCCTGGCGTCGCCGCCAACGCTCAAGGACTCTACGTCCGGCGGGTTGTCGAAGGATCGGTACTAGTAGAGCCCACGCCAGCCACTTGGGACGCTGCTCCGAGAGGCCAGCCTTGAGGAGATAACGGATCCCCCTGCCTGGATGACCGCCGAGGCCCTCGAGTATCCCGAGGTCCGCCAGCTGTTGGTGGCTTCTCAGTTGGTTGAGCCTGCGCAGCGCCTCGGTCGTTAGCAAGGGCTGGATCCGTTGTCGTACGGTGAGAGCCGCCTCGAGCATCGCGATCTGATCCTGACTCATGCTGCCGCCGTGCAGGCGCACATACGAGAGAGCCTCCGGATCAGTGCAGCCGTCTCTGACGAAGGCCGCGCCCGACAGAGCACACCGCAGCCAACACTCCCAGTCCTCCATCCCGCGGAGGCCGACCGCGAAGCCTTCCACTCGATCGAGGATCGCCCGCCGGATCAGAGGCGACTGGACCGCCATGATGTTGTCCTGGAGGAGCGTGGGCACCACCGACTCGCCTGTGCCCGACGGACCGGCAAGTGGCGGCATCTCGATCCAGCGGTCGGCGCTGGGAACTGTGTCGGCTGTCGCGCCATCCCGGAAGTAGCGGACATCGCCATACACGATGTCCGTCGCGGGGTTCTCGAAGAAAAGCTGTAACTGACGCTCGATCTTGGCGGGACCAATGAAGTCGTCGGCATCAAGGAATTGGACGAAGTCGCCATCAGTGGCCAACAGACCGGCGTTCCTCGCTGCGGAAAGCCCGCTCGGTTGAAGCGGGAGATAGGCAATCCGAGAGTCCAACACCTCGAACGTCTTGACGATTCTTTCGGTATCGTCGGTCGACCCGTCATCAACGATCAGACAGCGCCAATCAGTCCATGTCTGGCGGCGCACCGAGTCGACTGCCTGACGAAGGTACCGGCCGTAGTTGCGAGTCGGAATGATGACGGAGACGGTCGTCACGCTCTTAAGAGCCTACCCGCGGGTCGCTGGATGAGCGCGAATCGCGCCAACCGAGAGAACGCTGGAAACGCGCCCACCACCCTCGTATCCTAATACGCCCAAACCTGCGCATCCGTTGCATCGGTGTGTACAGGCTCGGGTGGTTGCGCTGAATCTGCATGCGCAGTTCGCGATCGTGCAGGCGCGCCGATACATCCCTGCTCCCATCCCGAATGCGATACCGGAAGAGCGGCTCCGGTATGCGCATTGCCCGGTAGCCGCGTTCGACTGCTCCTACCCAGAAATCCCAGTCCTCGTAGCCACGCGCCATATTCGGGTTGTAGCCCTGAACCGCCTCCCACACCTCTCTGCGGTACAGTGCACAGTAGTTCAGTTGATTGGCGAATGGGATGACCTCCGGATCGAAGTCCGCCGTCCGGATTAGCTCATCAGCGGCGCCGAACCGCTGTAGATCAGTGTACACGATGGCGACTTCAGGATGCAGCTCCAACGTGTCGACGCACCGCTCGAGCATGGTCGGCGCGATCTGGTCATCGGCATCGAGGGGCAGGATGAAGCGCCCGCGCGCCGCCGCTACGGCACGATTGCGGGCTCGAGCGACGCCGCCGTTCCTCGTCGCTAGGATGGAGATCCTTCTGGATGGATTGGCGAGGGCGATCGTCTGCGCCACCTCAGTTGTGTCGTCGGGACTGCCGTCGTCGACGATCAGTGCCTCCCAATCCGCGAACGTTTGCTGGAGCAAGCTGGCCATCGCCTCTGCGAGGAATTCCGCCTGCATATAGCAGGGGATGATCACGGAAACGGTCGGAATTGCATGATCCCTAGTGAAGAAGAAGTCAAGCTCCTGGTGGCAGCTATTCGGGAGGAAGCCCTGATACCGGTGAACATCGACACGCCAGCCGCGCTCGTAGCGTCGTGCAAGTGACATCGCATCCAGCTCGGGTAGGGCCGAGACCCGATTGGGCCATGCTGTCTGGACGAGATTCGCCGGAATGCTTAGTGCTACCGACCTTTCGTAGCAGGCGAGTCGCGGGAGGCGCGCCGCAAGGTCCCGCGCGCGATCCGCCAAGGCGGCCTCCAGGGTGTTGGGGTTGCGGTAATCGAGACTCTTGAGCAAGGGAAGGAGGTCGGACGAGCGGTAGATGGACGAACTGAGCTCGAGCGGATACTCGAAGTCGCAATCGGTCCCGGGCCAAGAATAGACGAGGAGAGGCGCTGCCGTATCGTCGAAAGACGGCACGTGCTGAGGCTTGTCCTGCGCATAGCAGTAGGTGGTATTACGCCCGAGCCGCAGAGAGAAGCCGAGGCATCCAGGATCTCTTTCCAGTAGGTTCAAGGCATCGCGGAGATGGAAGCTGCTAACGAAGAGAGAATCGTCGACCAGGAAGAGAACGTAGGGACCTTGACCGATGGAGTCCACGACATCGGACCTGAAATCCGTCTCGCGCCGGAATTCTACGCTTGGATGATCGAGCATCACCTGTCGGTACAATCCCGCGTAGTAGGCGACTGAAGCGACGTACAGAGTGGTGACGCGAATCTCGCCACTGTCCTCACAGTTGTTCTCAAGTGATCTGAGTAGGGCATCGAGCTGCAACGGCCGATCTTTGCTGAATACGACACACGCCACCCCTGAGTGCGGTGGCTCCGACATCTCGGCGAGGGGGGCAGATGTCTCGGGTTCAGCAGTCGTGAGCTCGGCCCAAGGAGGACGATCCACCTGAGTCTCGGCGAGACCGGTAGGCGTGGCTATTGAGATGTGCCCCTCATGTGAGCGTCCTTGCCTCGGCCTCGCCTCCTTGATCGCTTGCGGCACAGGCGCATCGCCCGGCCGTATCGAGCCTAGCACGGAGATCCCGATCGCCGAACCTGGCGCACCTTGGGCGGACTGGCGCTCATCGGGTCACCGCCATGCCGAAGCTGGCGCGAATCTTGTCTCCGGCTACCCGTGCGTCGTACACGTGTCTTCCGCGCCGCCGGCGCGCCACCGCTGCCCCTGGTCGCGGGTTACGAGTTGGGATCATGCCAGATTGGAGTCGTCGGAGTGAATGCGCGAGTCGGTGCCGAAGGCCAGACGCCACTCGAAACAGGGTCGAACCACGGACCCGCAGCGACAACGGTATCGTCACCAGCGCTTCGTTCACCCAGAGCTGATCGCCACTCACCGCGTCGACTCTGTCGACCAGCTTCCGGAATGAGTGATGAAACATGAAACGTTCGACGTCGGCTTTCAGGGGCTGTCCCTCGTAGAGGGCGATGGCCTCGACCTCCAACCAGATGACCTTGATTCGGTCGATAAGAGGCCCGGCACCCTCCAAGACCTTGAGCTCCGCTCCCTGAACATCCAGGTGGACGAGGTCAATCTCCGTGACTGATCGCTCGCGGCAGACGTTAGAAAGCGTATCGGCGGCGACCTCGATCGCGTCTTCGAAATGCACCCACGGGTGGATCTGGACGTGGCGTGCGGGCGGCAGAAGTGAGCTCGACTTGTTGCCGTAGTCCCAATCGTCGCTCGCTAGAGCACCTTCTGGCTGGCCTGAAGAGACGTAAAACCTCGACGTGCCGCGGGCATCCGCCAGCGCAAGGGTCAGAACATGGATCCGGCCGGTCGGATGCCGCTTCAGATTGGCTTCGATCAGGGGCAGATTCTGGGGCAACGGCTCAACCGCGTAGACGACGGCCTTCGGGAAGAGCCGCGAGTAGCGAATCGAATCCTCGCCTTCACAGGCTCCAACGTCGAACACGACACGGACGTCGTCTGGGTGTAGAAGCGCCCGGAGCTCTCGCTCAATGGGCAGAGGTGCCGACAGGTAGGCCTCGCGCGTCGGGGGAGTCAAAGCAGGTTCCTTTGGAGACGGCGGGTATCGCGGCCGAACGATGCCTTCATCATTGGGCGGAGCACAGGCTTGTCGGACGCGGCAAAGGATGAGCAGCCAGGCACCCCGCCGTTAACCATGGTGACCACGCATGGCTCGGAGAGCGGCCACCTGCCGGCCCGCGATCTGACTGAGGGTCCGCGCCAGGTCACTGACCTCGGCGCGGGTCAGTGCCAGCCAGGCTATCGCAGCGCCCGCGGCGAACAGCATCGCCGCGGGCAGATC
>JAJYJR010000595.1 GCA_021789355.1 Chloroflexota bacterium
GCCTCTTCATGGTGGAGTTGGCACCGGCCATCGCCGCCGGACAGATCCAGGTTCAACCGCTGGACATGATGGTCAACCACCATACGACGGCCCTCTTCATCGATGACCTCGACATCCCGGCCGAGAATGTGGTCGGCGAGCTTGGGCACGGCTTCCGGCACGTCATTGACGGATGGAACGCCGAACGGATCCTCATCGCCGCCGAGTGTGTCGGGGACGGCCACTGGTTCGTGGATCGTGGCGTGCACTACGCGACCAGTCGGCATGTGTTCGGCCGTGCGATCGGCGCCAACCAGGGCGTCCAGTTCCCGTTAGCGAGCGCGCATGCCGATATCTGCGCAGCTGAGCTCATGTGCGACCACGCCGCGCAGCTATACGACCGCGGCGAGCGTTGCGGAGCCGAAGCCAACATGGCCAAACTCCTCGCCTCGCGCGCGTCCTGGGCGGCAGCGAACGCCTGTCTCGATGCTCACGGAGGCTACGGATTCGCGGTCGACTACGACGTGGAACGGAAGTTCCGCGAGACCCGGCTCTACGGGACGGCTCCAGTGGCCAACAACCTCGTCCTGGCCTACATCGGCCACCATGTCCTCGGCATGCCGCGCTCGTACTGACCGAGACGCCCAATGCCGCAGGATCTGCCCCGGACACCGCTCGCCGGGTTCCGCGTCGTCGCACTCGAGCAGGCGGTGGCGGCGCCCTTCTGCACCCGCCAGCTGGCGGATCTTGGTGCCGACGTTATCAAGGTTGAACGGGTTGACGGTGGTGACTTCGCCCGCCGCTACGACTCGGTGGTTCGCCGTCAGTCGTCCTACCACGTGTGGCTCAACCGAGGCAAGCGCAGCATCACCCTCGATCTGCACGCGTCTCACGACCGCGCGGTGCTCGATTCGCTGCTGGCGAGCGCCGACGTGTTCGTCCACAATCTCGGGCCAGGCTCGGTGGAGCGTTTCGGTCTCGCTTGGCCGGTCCTTCATGAGACCTGGCCGCGGCTGATTGACTGCGCGATTTCGGGGTACGGCGGCGACGGACCCTACCGCGACCGCAAGGCATTCGATCTGCTGCTGCAGGGCGAGAGCGGCTTGATGTCGGTAACCGGCACACCCGAGCAGACGGCGAAGGTGGGGGTTTCGATCGCCGACATTGCGGCGGCGATGTACGCAGTCTCGGCGATCTTGGCCGCCATCGTGACCCGCCAACGGACGGGCGAGGCAAGCTTCATCGACATCTCCATGCTCGAATGCATGGCCGAGTGGATGACCGTCCCGCTGTATCACTACCTCTATGGCGGCACCCAACCACCACGCACCGGCACTCACCACAGTGGGATCGCGCCATACGGACCCTACCAGGCCGTTGACGGGACCTGGGTAAACGTCGCCGTGCAGAATGAACGGCAGTGGGAACGCTTCTGTGGGGTCGTCCTTGAGCGCCCACAGCTCGCGAATGATCCGCTCTTTGCGACCAACGAGCTCCGCGTCCGCAACCGAGGCCGGCTCGAACCGCTGATCGAGTCGATCCTCTCCGGACTGCCACCGAGCACGCTTCGCGGAAGGCTCGACGCAGCGGATGTCCCCTACGGCGCCCTGAACGACGTCGCGGGTTTAGCGGTGCATCCGCAGCTCGCGGCGAGACGGCGTTGGGCGAATGTCGCGACGCCGCACGGGCCCGTTCGCGCGCTCGTGCCACCGTTCAACGTCGAGGGAGTGGCGGGAGAACTCGGCCCTGTTCCGGCCCTCGGTGAGCACTCGGACGAGATACGTCGCGAGCTCGACGCGGCGTCCCCCAGGCCGACGGCCAGCCCTCGGCGCGCACCCACGTGAACGCGTGGCTCGAACGCTGGGGCTCCCTCCCTGCGCGGTCGTGGCTGTTCGTCCCGGGCACCAAGGTCATCGAGTGGCTGGCGCCCGCTGTCGCGAGCGGCGCAGACGCAGTCATCATCGACCTAGAGGACGCGGTGCGCCCCGAGGACAAGCAGAGAGCACGGGGAAACCTGGCGGAGGCGCTGGTCGAGCCGATCTCGGTCCCGTGTTTCGTCCGGGTGAACTCGGAGCCAGAACTACGGGCTGCAGATGTGGTTGCCGCCGTGCGTGGCGGCTGCGATGGGATCATGCTCCCGAAAGTCGACGATCCGTCGGCTGTCGTCGAAGTGGCCGCGAAGATCTCCGAGGCGCTCGCGCAGAGCGGCGCGAGCACCTCGCAAGGTGGCGGCCAGGCCCCGAAGACACAGGGCCCGATTGCACTCATCCCATTGATCGAATCTGCGCGAGGAGTGCTCGCGGCGCCGAAGATCGCCGCCGCGAGTGATCGGGTCATCGGCCTTGGCCTGGGGGGAGAGGACCTCGCGGCGGATCTCGGTGTGTCTCGGAGTGCCGGCGGCCTCGAGCTCCGGCATGCTCGGGGCATGCTCGTTCTCGCCACGGCCGCTGCCGGCCGCTGGGCCATCGACGCGCCGTGCACTGCGCTGGATCGGCCGGAGCAGGTCACGCGCGAAGCCACGCTCGCGAAGCAGATGGGCTTCGCCGGGAAGCTGGCGGTGCATCCGCGCCAGGTCGGACCCATCAATACGACGTTTGCTCCAACTGCCCAAGAGGTCGCAGCCGCCCTGCGCGTGGTGGCGGCCGCCGAGTCGGCATCCGCGAACGGGAGCGGCGTGATCACGCTCGACGGTCGGATGGTCGATGAAGCGGTGGCGCGAGCTGCTCAGCGGGTCTTGGCCCGGGCACGACCGGAGCAACGATGACTCGCCCCGAAGACGAGATGCTGTCGGGATAGTGTTTCCCGACTTCCCAGTGGGGTCTGAGGAGGTGCGCAAATGAGTGAGCAGCGGATGCCTTTGGACCACGAAGGCGGTGACAGGCCGACAGAGGACGGCTGGACTGGCCGCTGCCTGGAAGACTTCTCCATCGGGGACACCTATCGGCATCGTCTCGGTCGTACGGTCACGACCGCCGACAATCTCTGGTTCACGCTCTTGACGCTCAACACGAATCCGCTGCATTTCGACCATCACTACGCAGCCCGGACGGAGTGGGAGCGCCCCTTGGTCAACTCGTGCTTCATTCTCGCATTGGTCACCGGCATGAGCGTGTCGGATGTGAGCCAGAATGCCGTGGCGAACCTGGGATGGGACAACGTGAAGTTGCCCCATCCCGTGTTTGAGGGTGACACGATCTACGCCGAGACGGAGATCCTCGGAGTACGGCCATCTGCGTCACGTCCGCAGGTCGGCATCGTTCGGGTCCGCACCCGCGGTTTCAACCAGGACGGCACGATCGTGATCGACTTCGAGCGGTCGATCATGGTCTACCGTCGCCGCCACCTTCCCCAGCCGCCTCGCCCAGTGGCCCGACCATGATGCGGACGGGCGACCCTACCGAGCATCCTCGAAGCAGGGACCGTTAGCTCGAATCCGAACGAGCGCCGGCTGCTCGACGTGAAGGACGAGGCCGCGCCGAAGGCGCGCACAACCGACGGTCTCCAGAGTGCCGATGTGATCACGCGCCGCTGGCCGTGCGGCCGGTCGGCGCTGCGGGCGTGCCTGCGCGACAACCTCCCACCTCGTGCACCTCCACTCCACCATCAACGATGTCGCCTGCGCACCTGGGGCAACATCGACGGCGAGACCTGCGTGCTCCAACCGGGATTCCGCAGCTCCAGCCTGTTGGAGCGCCCCGGAAGCCCCGTGCTGAGCACGATCGGGACGCACCAAGTCCCGTTTCGAGCCCGAGCGCATAGATACTATTGTGCTGCGCGTCGGATATTGACGAGCTAGGTACTCCCGGCTACCCTGCGGGCATGTACCTGCGGACCACCAGCCGACGCGCCGCGGACGGCACCACGGTGCGCTACCTGCAGCTCGCCCACAACGTGTGGGATCCGACGACGCATCGCTCCAACGTGCGGGTGCTCTATCACTTCGGGCGCGCGGACACGCTCGATCACGATGCCATCCGCCGCCTGATCGGCTCGCTGTCCCGGGCCCTGGAGCCCGGTGAGGCCCTGGCGCTGCAGGCGCCCGAGCTGCGCTTCTGCGAGTCGCGGCCCCACGGCGGGGCCTGGGCCCTCGATCAGCTCTGGCGCCGCCTGGGACTCCACGAGATCGCGGGCAGCCTGCTGCGCGGCCGCCGGCTCGACCCGACCGCCGAACGGGTGCTCTTCGCGCTGGTCGCCAACCGGGCGCTCGATCCGTCCTCCAAGCTCGGCTGCGCGGCCTGGGTGAGCGAGAAGGTGGTCATCCCGGGTCTGCCCGAGCTCACCGACGATG
>JAJYJR010000596.1 GCA_021789355.1 Chloroflexota bacterium
TGAAGTTGACGGCATTCACCAGGCCGCTGGACGCCGCCCGCGCGACCAGGTCGGCGGACTCCGTCGAGGTCATCGCGAGCGGCTTCTCGCAGACCACGTGCCGGCCCGAGGAGAGGATCTCCACCACGTGGCGGTAGTGGAGGTGGTTCGGCGAGGTCACGTGGACCGCTCGCACGCGGTCATCGGCCAGCAGTTCGCCGAGCGATGCATAGGCGCGGGGCACGCCCAGCTCGGCCGCCCGCGCGACGCCGTGCTCGGGGGTGTCCTCCAGGATACCGAGCACGGGGACGCCGATGCGTCTCAAGGCCTCGACGTGGACCGTGCCGATGAAGCCTGTCCCGATGACCGCGGAACCGATGTCGCCCGTGCGATGCATCGCTCCAGCCGCCTCCTCCCGACCCCCGCTCGTCGACCGCGCCCACCCGGGTTCCGCTTCCTCCGCACCCGGAGTGCCGGTCCGTGCGGGCCACCCATCTAGATGGCTTCGGCGGTCCTGCGCCGCGGCGTCGTCGTCGCGCCGTGCCTTCACGAGCGGCGGCGCGGCTACTTCGCCTGCCCGGGATGCTACTTCAGCATGTCAAGTGCAAAACGGCCCCGTGGGCGTTGCCGCTGTCGCGTATGATCCCGCGGTGCCCCGCATGCGCGAGCTCCCGGCGGACCGAGCGGCATCCACGCCGCCCGAGGGTGGACGCCCGCATCCGTATCCCGCGGACGACTCGCTCGATGCGCTCGTCCGGATCCTCGATGACGTCCGCCTCGGACGCGGCCGCGCCCGCGGGGAGCTCGTCGCGCTCACCGGCCTCGGCCGCGGGGTCGTGGCCGAGCGGGTGGGCCAGCTCCTGGAGCGCGGGCTGCTCGTCGAAGAGGGCCTTGGTTCGAGCACCGGCGGTCGTCCGCCGCGCAGCCTGCGGTTCGTGGACGAGGCCGGCCACCTGCTCGTCGCGGACGTGGGCGCCACGGGCGTGCGCATCGCCATGACCACGCTCGGCGGGCGGCTCATCGCGCACCGGGCGGAGCCCACCGACGTCGGGCTCGGGCCCGAGCCGGTCCTGCGGCAGGTGGAGGTGCTCTTCCGGGCACTCGTCGACGCGGTCGGCCCGGCCGCCCCGGGCTGGCTATGGGGGATCGGGATCGGCGTCCCCGGCCCGGTCGAGTTCCGCACCGGGCGACCGGTCGCGCCTCCGATCATGCCGGGCTGGAACGACTATCCGGTCCGCGAGTACTTCGCGGATCGGCACCGCATCCCCGTCTGGGTCGACAACGACGTGAACATCATGGCCCTGGGGGAGCTCAGGGCGGGCACCGCTGCCGGACACGAGAACGTCGTCGTGATCAAGGTCGGGACCGGGATCGGCGCGGGGATCGTCTCGGAGGGGCGTCTCCACCGCGGGGCCCAGGGAAGCGCCGGAGACGTGGGGCACATCCAGGTGTCGGACGACCCGGACGTGGTCTGCCGGTGCGGCAATCGGGGCTGCCTCGAGGCCCTGGCCGGTGGCGCCGCGATCGCCCGGCAGGGCGAGGCGGCGGCTCGCGACGGCCGGAGCCCGTGGCTGGCCGCGACCCTGGCCGAGTCGGGGCGGATCACGGCGGCGGACGTCGCGCGCGAGGCATCGCGGGGGGATCCCATCGCGGTGGACATCCTGCAGGCGGCCGGGCACCACGTGGGCGCGATGCTCGCCAGCGTGGTCAACTTCTTCAACCCGTCGCTCATCGTCATCGGAGGCGGCGTGGCGGGCAGCGGTGATCTCCTGCTGGCCTCCATCCGGGAGACCGTCTACCGGCGCTCGCTTCCGCTGGCGACCCGGGACCTGGCGATCCGGCTCTCCTCGCTCGGCGACCTAGCGGGCGTCAACGGCGCCGCGGTCATGGTGGCCGACCAGCTCTTCTCCCGGGACGTGTTCGCGCGGTGGCTCGACCGCGGCAGCCCGGCGGGCATGCCGGACATCGTGGCCTGACCTCTACCTTCCCCCGATCACCCGGTCCGAGTAGTCGCCGCTCCCCGGGTCCTTCAGGATCAGCTTCTGACGGCCGTCCGGCAGGATCTCCCGCTTGATGACGACTAGGCCGTCGTGCAGCTCGGGCTCGCCGTGGATCCGAGGCGTGACCCCGCCGCGCCACTCGAACAGCTCCACCGGCTCCCACCGTCCGCTCCTCGCGGACCGGTAGGCGCTGTCCATGACCGCGTTCACCACGTAGCCGTCGTAGAACGTCTCCTGCGGCGGGCGGCCCCCGTCGAGCGCCTCGAACATGTCGGTGAACATGTCCACGTAACCGAGCTCGGATACCTCGTCGCCCACCGGGAAGAGCCAACCCGTGCCCGACTCCGCCTTCTCGGCGACGTATCCTCCGCGCCCGCCGGCGGTGAACATCTCGTAGCCCGTCCGGAGGAAGTGATTCAGCCAGATCGTGCCGTCCGTGCCCGCCACCTCGTCCCGCAGGTCCATCCCTCCGCGGAACGTCCACGAGACCTCGAACTGGCCGACGGCGCCCGACTCGAAGCGGATCAGGGCGATGGCGTTGTCCTCGTCGGAGATGGGGTGGACGAGCGTGTCGGTGTGGCACATGACCTCGACCGGGCGGTTCCCCTTGCCCACGAAGTTCCGGATGATCTCGATGCAGTGGCAGCCCAGGTCGATGATCGCGCCACCGCCCGTCAGTCGACCGTCCCAGAACCACGCGGAATGGGGTCCGGGATGGGCCTCTCTCGCGCGCACCCAGGTGACGTCACCGATGGCGCCCTCCCGGACCGTCGCGACGGCCCGCAGCGTCTTGGGCGTGTAGCAGAGATCCTCGAGGTACCCGGCGAAGATCCCCGCCCGCTCCACTGTCTCCAGGAGTCGCCGGGCCTCGGCCGCGGTGCGGGCCAGCGGCTTGGTGAGAAGCACGGCCTTGCCGGCGCGCGCGACGGCCTCCACGGCCGCCTCGTGCAGGTGGTTCGGCAGCCCGATGACCACCGTGTCCGTGTCCGGGTGCTCGACCGCCGCCCGCAGGTCGGCTGTGTGCACGGGAATCCCCCACCGCGCAGCGAAGTCCCGGCCCCGCTCCTCTGTGCGCGAGTAGACCGCGCGGACCCGGTCGCGGCCGCGACGCGCGTGCAGCGTCGTCGTGTAGAAGTCGGCGATCAGCCCGGTGCCGAGCATCGTGATCGCGTGTTCGGGCATCGCGTGCCTCCCTCATCGTGACGGTGTCGCGGGCCCGGCGGATCGCGGGGGCGCCGATGGGGTCGCCGTCACGAGGATCTGCCAGGCGGGTGCCGGCGCTTCACGCCCCTGCGTCCAGGCTCACCGGCTCGCCCGACGCGATGGAGCGGTACGCCGCTTCGACGATCTCGACGGCGCGGAGCCCGTCTATGCCGGTCACCGCGGGCTGCCGCTGGTCGCGCACGACTTCGACGAACTCCTCGAGCATCCCCAGATCGGCATCGGGACCCCAGGCACGCCACGAGATCCCCGTGTCGCGCGTGCCGTAGACCGCCAGGCGCTGCCGGAACGCGTCGACCCGCAACGCGCCCCCGGACCCGACGGCATCGATGGAGAGACCGCCCCACGTGGGGTAGGAGCGGGGCTTGCTCCAGCTGCAGTCGATGGTCGCGAGGACGTCGTTCGCAAACCGGAGCGAGACCAGGCCCCCCGTCTCGACGCCGGCGAACCGCTCCTGCAGGATCCGGTTCGCGACTGCGTAGACCTCGACCACCTCGGAACCCAGGATCCAGCGATACAGGTCGGCCAGGTGCACCACGTGGTCGGTCACCGCCCCGCCGCCGGACAGCGCTGGATCCACGAACCAGGGGGCGTGGATGTCCGGCATCGTCCCCGTGTTGGCGCCCTCGAGGAACGCCGGTCTGCCCAGCCCTGCGGATCGCACGGTGGCTTCAAGCGCTCGCACGGCGGGGTTCCATCGCATGGGGAACGCGGTCATCAGGCGGACGCCCGCCCGCTCGCACGCGTCCACAATGGCGCGGGCATCCTCCACCGTGGTCGCCAAGGGCTTCTCGCAGAGGACGTGGACGCCCGCGCCGGCCGCGAGTTCCACCAGCTGGCGGTGGCGCGCATTCGCCGACGCGATCACCACGCCGTCGACGCGCTCCAGCAGCTCCTCGACGTCGTCGAAGGCCCGGATCCCCACCGGCTCGGCCGCAGCCGCCGCCCGCCTCCGGTCGTGATCCCACACGCCGACCATCCGCGCGTCCGTCATCCCCGCGAGGAGCGCGATGTAGGTCGGAGCGTGGACATGCTCCGCGGACAGGATCCCGATGCGCACCGGGG
>JAJYJR010000597.1 GCA_021789355.1 Chloroflexota bacterium
CGCCCACGGCCATACCCGGCGCGAGGCCATGCGGGTCGTCAAGCGCCACATCTCCAACGTGATCTACCGAACGATGCTCCGCGACACCCGACGAGCCGCGGGCTTGACATGAGAGCTTCAAGCGCCGGAGCGACGTCGTGGGCATTTTCCCCAACGAGGCGGCGGTCCTGCGCCTGGCCGGAGCGGTCCTCCTCGAGGTCCACGACGAGTGGGCGATCGCCGAACGCCGCTATCTCTCCGAGGGCTCGATGGCGTTGCTTGACCGGGTCACCGATGATGACCGCACCAAGGAGGTGGACGGAGCGAAGAGCCTGCTGCTGGCGTCCTGACCGACGCCGCCGACACCGTCGCTGCGGATCACGACGGAGCGCTCAAAGTCCACCACTCCAAGGGGCACGGCCTTCAGGGACGGCCAGCTCCTCAAGAACTGGTACCAAGAGCTGAACAACGCCACGCACGCGGAGGCCTGGACGGGCGAGGACTTCTCCTGGTCGTTCGAGCATCCGACGTACGTGGTCAAGGGCTGGCACGGCGCGGAGACGTGGGGCGGGGTGTGGCTGCTCGGCCCCGACGCCTACTGCACAACTTCCTACACCCCATAGCGTGCTGAGCTGTCTGTTCGGGCCGCGGCTGGCCACCAGCTTCGGCCCGAACAGCGCCTCTGCCTCGCATCGTGCGGAGTGCGCTGTGGATGCGATCGAAGCCCACGGGCTGTGCAAGCGGTTCGGCCGAGTCGCGGCCGTTGACAGCCTCGACCTCCAGATCCAGGAGGGCACCGTCTTCGGGTTGCTTGGCGCGAATGGGGCCGGGAAGACGACGACGATCCGGCTGCTGCTCGGACTGCTCCGTCCGGATCGGGGCGAGGCCCGCATCCTGGGGCAACGGATCCGGGCAGAGGTCGGCCCGCCTCGGATCGTCGGTGCCCTCGTCGAGCGCCCGGCCTTCTACCCGTACCTGAGCGGTCGGGACAACCTCAACGTCTTCGCGGCGTCCAGCGGCCTCTCCGGTCGAGCGAAGGGCCAGCGCGTCGGCAGCTTGCTCGACCTGGTCCGCCTGGCGCCCGCCGCCGACCGCGCAGTCCGAGGGTATTCGGCAGGCATGCGCGCCCGGCTAGCGATCGCGCTTGCGCTGCTCGCCGACCCGCGGGTGCTCATCGTAGACGAGCCGGCCAATGCGCTTGATCCCGAAGGGGTCGCCGACGTCCGGACCCTCCTGGGAGGGCTGGCTCGGCAGGGCCGCACGATCCTCCTGTCGAGCCACCTTCTGGCCGAGATCGAGCGGCTCTGCGACGAGGTCGCCGTCATGGATCACGGGCGGATCGTCGCTGCGGGGAAGCTCGATGAGCTCCTGCGCGGGACGTCCCGCGTCGTCGTTCGCTTCGCCTCGGACTCCGAGGCGGCCGTTGCCGCGAGACGTTTGGCCCAGGCAGGCTTCTCCACCCAGTCCTCTGTGGCGGACGACGGGCGGCTGAAGGTTGCGCATGAAGCCACCGATGTGCCACACGTGTCGAGGGCCATCCTGCGCGTGCTCGCGGCCGACGACCTCTACCCCATCGAGGTCCGTCTTGAGACCCCGTCGTTGGAGGACGCCTTCCTCGCCTTGACCGGCCCCAAGGCAAACGCGCGGTCCTCGCTAGGGGCTCAGACAGCGGGGCCTCGATGATCGGCGCCCTGTATGCCGAGCGGCTGCGGTTCTTCCACCGCCCCGACCTCTGGGTAGCGATGCTGGTTGTCGCGGGCTTCGCCGGTGGCACGCTCGTCGCGAGCTACCTCGATGATATCAGCCGCGTCGGCGTCGGCCAGGGACCGGTACCTGCGGAGCTTCCCCCGGAGATTGCCCGCGGAATGGCCCTCGTGCGGCAGCCGTTTGCGTTCCCCCAGAGCCTTCTCACGGTCCTCGGCGGAGCGTGGCCGATCCCGTTCGCCCTGGCCCTCGTCGCGCTGGCAACGATCGGCGGTGAGTTCAGCTGGGGCACCGTCCGGAGCTCGATTCTGGCCGGAACGCCCCGAACGCGGTTCCTTCTCGCCCGCTTCGCCACACTCGCGGTTCTTGCCGTCCTGATGCTGGTGATCGTCTTCTCGATCGGCGCGCTGTTCCCACTGATCCTCGCAGCGACGGGAGAGCGCTTGCCAGCCACGCCGTCAGTCTCGCTGGCGGGTGTCTTGGCCGACTACGCGGCGCGCCTGTTGGCGATCCTCGCGTACACGAGTCTCGCCGCCCTGCTCGCTGTCGCGACCCGATCGATGGCTGCCGGGACGCTGCTCGGGATGGCATATCTGCTGACCGAGGCGATCGGCCTCGGCTCGGCCACGTGGTCAACAGGACCTGCCGGCTGGATCCAGAACCTCTCGCTCGGCGGTAGCACTCAGGCCCTGATCGAGGCCGGGCGGCGCGCGGCGGGCGAACTCGCCCTGGTGGACGATCTTCGCAAACCGTTCGTCCCTCCATGGGTCAGCCTCCTCGTTGTCATGCTGTGGGTTGCGCTGCCCGCTATCGCGGCCATCGGGCTCTTCCGACGAATTGACATCACCGAGTAGGCTCCCGCTCGAAGATCCAGTCTGAGCCCCGAGCGAGTCTCGGCACGACGGCCACGCCAGAACCCACAAGCAGTCCTATGGTCGATGTGGGTCCGTGTAGCGGCGCGATCTTGGCGATCGGGGGCCCTGGCACTCCTGTCGGCGACGGCCAAGCGCGTCGACTTTTGTACGCTGGTTTGTACATGCTAGGCCTTCTCGCCCAGGACGCGCCGCGCTACTGTGTGGGTCAGGCGGCCAGGCCGATGAGTTCGTACCTCGCAGGCTCTGGCCGCCGCCAGCGCTCCAGATCGGAGCTGGCAGGAGCCTCCCGGAGCGGGCTCCCGCGATCAGTTCTTGATCGCGATCCACGCAGCACCGGCGCCGGGATCCAGTGTGGTCCGCGGCGACTGAAGCACCTTACCAACCACACAGCGCTGCCAATCGCGCACATCCATCTCGATGCGTGCGATCGCGCGAGGCGCGCCGCCACCGCTGAACGTGGGCGGAGTCCGGCCGGACCGATGCGGCCGTCGCGAGGAACGCTCCTCGACGGTCTCGATCGCCGGTCGGCTTCACCCTCATGAGTTGGGTGCGGCGCGACCGGTCTTCGGGACCTCGGACAACCTCGTCGACGGCCCGCTCGGCCTCACTCGGGCTCCATTCACGTTCCAAGTGGCGGATGACATCCGCGCCGGAACGGAGGTGATGCCGACCTCGACGATGATCTCGGCCGCGGTGCGTGGCGCGATGCCCACCAGCCCGTGTGCACGCAGTGGGGGGAGCACGGGACCGGCGCATCGGTGTTCGAGACGCGCATTTGTTCGCCGGGCCGAGTTGCTGGCGCCCCGGTAGACAGGTGATCACCGCAGGAGGCTCGGCCTCGGATGAGATCGCTCAGGCTGGCAAGCCGCGCGGCCCAGGGAGCGACGAAAGTGGCCGACTCTTGCGTCCTCTGGCCCAGCCCAGCGCTCGCGCGCGATCTCCACCCGAAATCCGTGGCGCCTCCATCGAGATTCCACGCAGTGAAGCCAGCCTGGTCCCGCTAGAACCGTGACGCATTGCCGGAACGGCTCGATCGAATCGAAGGCCGGGTGGTAGCTCGGCAAGGATCAGGAGGTGCGCAATGCGCAAGTCGATCACGGCGATCGCACTCGCCTCGCTGGCCGTACTCGTGGTGGCCGCGAGCGTCGCTGCCGCCGACCCGTTCGGCTGGCGCGGGACCGGGCGGGTCGCGCACGGCAACGGCGCCGGATATGGGTCGTACGGCAACAGCGCCGGCACCGGCGCGTACACGAACTGGAACCCGGTCGCGACCGTGCCGACGGCAAGCCAGCCGGCAGCGACGCAGCCCGCCGCGACCCCACGGTCGCCCGCCCGTTTGTCGGCGAGCGCCACCCCGACCCGTCACCACGCCGAGGTCCGATCGTCAACCGGTACACGGACGACCCAGCGCCAGTCGACGCAGTACCAGGACCGCCACGGCCGGGACTGGTGCGATGGCTACGGTCGTGACGACCACGGCTCGTACTGGCACTGAGCCACCTTCGAGCCGAGGCGCCACGATGGCCGAGCCGTTCGGCCCCCTCGCACAGGACGGTCGGCCGTCGAGCGACGGCTGGCCGTCCCATACCGTGGCCGCCATGGAGGCGAGCGTCCTCGTCGCCGACGACGAACCGCACATCGTCGACGTCGTTCGTGCCTATCTCGAGCGCGACGGCTATCGCGTCACGACCGCCCTCGACGGGGC
>JAJYJR010000598.1 GCA_021789355.1 Chloroflexota bacterium
ACTGCGTGTGCGACGTGGGAACGGCGCTGGGGGTGAGCACGGCCCTGGTCTCCCATCACCTGCGCGTGCTGCGCGCGTCCGGCCTGCTCCGGGAACGCCGGGCCGGCCGCTGGGTCTACTACTCCCTCGACCTCGATCGCGTGGCGCAGCTGCGGCGCGCACTGGACGAGTTGCTGACCCCTACGAGCGAGGCCGCCACCACCTGCCTGTGCACCGACTGTGGGGCCGGGTCCCGCGCCAGCGTGCGTGACCGACACGAGGCGGGCGGCGGGCGGAGCCTGGAGTTCGTGGGATGACCTGCAGCGTCCTCGTCGTGGGGTTGCCGCCAGTCGCCGGATGCGACCCCGGGAAGACCTGGCGGGCGGCGGCGGACTTCGTGGGTCAGCGCCTGGCACAGCGGTTCGGAGATCTGGTCTCGTTCGAATGTGCGGAGCTCTTCAGCCCGGACATGGACATGTGCCCCGACATCGAAGCGCACATCGCGGCAGGCCAGGCCGAACTGCCGCTCGTCGTGATCGACGGCGTGCCCCGGATCTCTGGCGGCAAGCTCAACCTGGGCGCGATCGAGCGCCTGGTCGCCGACACTATCGAGCCTGCGTCGACCCGCGGGCACACCTCGGCGATCGAACTCACGTCCGACCTCGGGACCGCATCAGCCCCGCGGGCCCGATCAGCCAAGCTCCGCGCAAAGCCCATCGACCTCACCGCCACCACGGAAGGACGCGTCTCATGACCGACCTGGCAACGCCGACGACGTCCCCCGATGTCGAGATCTTCGATCCTCCGATGTGCTGCCCGACCGGCCTCTGCGGCCCGGTCCTGGACACCACCCTGCTCGATCTCTCGGAGGCACTGCTCGCGCTCGAGGCCGACGGGCACAAGGTGGCGCGACACATGATGACGTCCGAGCCGCAGGCGTTCATGCGCAACCGCGCCGTCTACGACCTGATCCGCCAGCGCCAGCTCGACGTGCTACCCGTGACCGTGGTGCGCGGCCAGGTGGTCAAGACCGACGCGTACCCGAGCCTCGACGAACTGCGTTCGGCCCTCGCCGCGAACTGAGCAGATCCCTGGACCAGAGGACACCTCTCACGATGGCCAGCTTCCTCTTCTTCTCCGGCAAGGGCGGGGTGGGCAAGACCACCATGGCCTGCACCACGGCCGTGGCCGAGGCCGACGCGGGCCGCCGGACGCTCATCGTCACCACGGATCCTGCCTCGAACCTCGCCGACGTGTTCGAACAGCCGATCGGCCACCGGGTGACCGCGATCCGCGGCGTGCCCAACCTGTGGGCCGTGGAGATCGACCCCGATCAGGCCGCGACCGAGTACACGGACCGGACCCTGGCGCCCATCCGCGCCATCTTCCCGCCGGAGATCGTCAGGGTCATGGAGGAGCAGCTGGCGTCGCCCTGCACCGCCGAGGTGGCGGCCTTCGATCGCTTCGCCGACTTCCTCGATCCGATCGCGATGCTGGAGCCGGAAGGGGCCGCCGCATTCGACCTCGTGATCTTCGACACCGCCCCCACCGGTCACACGGTGCGCCTGCTCGAGCTTCCGGAGGCCTGGACGAAGAGCATCACGCAGGCGGAGGCAGGCAGCGGGCAGACCTGCATCGGGCCCGCGGCGGCGATCGGCGAGGCCAGGGCGAAGTACGAGCGCGCGCTCGGCGCCCTGCGCGATCCGGAGCAGACCCGCTTCGTGTTCGTCCTCCAACCCGAGGCGACCGCGATCGGTGAGACGGCCCACTCGAGCGCCGATCTCGAACGGCTCGGTATCGCGACCACCGAACTCATCGTCAACGGGATCCTTCCCGCGGAAGAAGGGGCAAACCCGTTCTTCGCGGCACGCGTCGCGATGCAACAGGGGTACCTTGCCCAGATCGCGAACAGGCTGCCGATGCCGGCCCGGCGCGTCCCGCTCCTCGACGGCGAGGTCCGCGGGATCGACCGCCTGCGCGCGCTGGCCCCGCTGCTGGTCGACGAAGGAGGGCCGCGCCCGGCCTTCGGTGACGAGGCATCCGCCCCTGGCGCGACGACCCGCCGGCCCGAGCAGAACGCTGCCCCCGCTCGGCTGTTGCCGGACGGGCACCCGCGCACCATCTTCTTCGCCGGCAAGGGCGGCGTCGGCAAGACCGCCGTGTCGTGCACGACGGCGGTCTGGCTGGCGGCCCGCGGTTACCGCACGCTGCTCCTGACCACCGATCCCGCCGCACACACCGGCGACGTGCTCGGTGTCACGGTGGAACCCGAGCCCGGGCCGGTCGCCGGAGTGCCGGGCCTGTGGGCCGCGCGGATCGATCCGAAGGCCGCCGCGGCCGCCTACACGGAGCGGATCATCGGCGACGCCGTCGCGAACGGGCGCGGCCCGGACCAGATCGCGGCCATGCGCGAGGAGCTCGACTCGCCATGCACCGAGGAGATCGCCGCCTTCGACCGGTTCATCGATCTCGCCAGCCGCGATACGTACGACGTGACCGTCATCGACACCGCGCCGACCGGGCACACCCTTCGCCTCCTCGAGCTCCCGATCGACTGGAGCCGCCAGCTCGACGTCAAGGTCTTCGCCTCGGTCGACACCGCGGCGGCCGACGACGTCGCCAAGGCGCGCTTCGGGCGCGTGATCGACATGATGCGCGATCCGTCGCAGAGCACCTTCGCCTTCGTGATGTACCCGGAGGCCACGCCTATCGTCGAGGCGGGACGGGCCATCGAGGAGCTCGGCAGCGCCGGGATCCCACTGGGCCTGGTGGTCGCCAACATGGTGCTGCCCGCGGATGTATGCACGACCCCCTACACGCAGGCGCGCCGGCGGATGCAGCAGCGCTACCTCGCCGAGATCGACCGCCGTTTCGACGCGCCCGTCCTCGAGGTGCCCCTGCTGGACGGGGAGGTGGCGGGCCTCGATCGACTCCGGGAAATGGGGGAGCGCCTGTTCGTGGCGGCGGCCGCCGCCTGATCACTGACCACCGTCATTGGGAAAGCGCACGAGGAGCGACATGACCACGACGCAGGGCGTCACCAACCAGTCCGGCGGACTTCCGGACCACATCACCATCGAGCCGGCCGGTGCCTCGGACCTCGAGCTGCAGGCGCTATTCGCCGCCGACGCGCTCGGCCGGGTGCTCCACGAGAGTGCCGAGTATGCCGCACTCGCCAGCGCCGACCGGGAGCTGGAGGCAGATGAGGAGGCCCAGGGAGCCATCGCGGCCTTCGAGCGCCGGCAGGACGAGCTGCGGGCCGAGATCACATTCCGTGCCCTGGCGGCCGAACACCAGGCAGAGCTCGAGCGGCTGCAGGCCGCGATGCTGGAAACACCCGCAGTCGCGCGCTACGTAGCCGCCCAGGCCGCGCTCGCCGACGCATGTCGTCAGGCCGCGGCGCTCGTCTCCGCCGAGATCGGCATCGATTTCGCCGCCAACTGCGGCAGCAAGTGCTGTGGCTGAAAGGAGCCCCGTCGTGCTCGATCAGACTGTGGAGGCCGCAGCCACCGAACTCGGCCGCTCGCTGGCGCGCGTCCCCGCGTTCGCGCAATTCCGAGCCGCGGACACGGCCCTCGACCGCGACGCCAACGCCCAGATGATCCTGGCGAGCCTCCGTGAGGAGCAGGAGAACCTGGGCCGCCTGCAGGCGGCCGGGCTGACGCCCAGCCAGGAGCAGATCAACGCCCTGCGCGTCCGACAGGCGGCGGTCCGCGCCGACCCGACGATCATGGAGTACCTGCGCACGTCGAACGAGGCGCTGGCCTTCCTGCCGGGGGTCGCGCTGCGCATCGGGGCCACCCTCGGGATCGACTTCGGTCGCCTGGTGTCCTCAGGCAGCTGCTGATCACCGGCGTCGCGCCTCCTGAAACCTGCCGGACGGCCCTCCCACACGGGCGCTGTGGGCCTGTGGCGCCACACAGCCCCTTGACACACTTCCTGCTGAGATGATTGCTTCCTACCTGACCTGTGCCACCCGCCCCCCGGAACGAGAGGAGGCCCGCCATGCCCGTTGACCTGCCGGTCCTGCCGGACCTGCGTATGGAGGTTCCTGCTCCCGACGTGGAGGCACCGCTGACAACGGCGGCGCTGCTGGCCGATCACACCCGGGCCGGCATCCTGCGGCTCCTGCGCGACGGCCCCTACTGCGTGTGCGAGATGGCGGCCGCGCTCGGCGAGCGGCAGAACAACGTGAGCAACCACCTGGCCCGCCTGCGGGAGGCCGGCCTGGTCCGGGCCAGCCGCGTGAGCGGCGACTCGCGCCGGGCCTACTACGA
>JAJYJR010000599.1:0-3921 GCA_021789355.1 Chloroflexota bacterium
ATCTGATCGCGCTCCTCGCGGTCACCATCGTGATCGCCGTCTGGGTCGCCGCCCGCATCTACAGCGCCGGCGTCCTCATGTACGGCCAGCGTCCGGGGCTCCGCCGGATGTGGAAGGCGATCCGCGAGGCGCGTTGACACCGCCGGGCAAGCCCCCGGCACCCTGCGCGGCTCGGTGCGACCGGGACCTCAGAACCGCCGGTCGTACAGGCGTGACACTCGCAGCAGGGCCGACGCGTATTCCGACCGCGTCCGTGGCTCGTTCACCCACGAGAACGGGAACGGTGGCTCGTTGGTTGCGACAAAGGGAAGAACCAGGAACTCGTCGAAGCATGGCCGGGCGTCCTCGAGAAGACGCCGTTCGGCCTCGGCCGCTTCCTGCACCGGGTGAAGGTAGCGATGTCCGTCTGTGAGGAAGGCCCGATCGCCCTCGAAGGACACGTAGCGTGCGGCCTGGTTGATGGCGACGATCCCGATGCGGATGGCCTGATCGCTCTTCTCGCGGAAGTGCCGAGCCTGACCGCAGAGGTCGCTGGTCAGGCGGTCGATCTGCTTGATCATCGCCTTGGCGAGGATCTTCACCTCGACTCCGATCTCGATGTCGGCCGTGGATCCGCGCCCGACGGCGAACCCTTCCACGGTTCGGGTCGCCGAACCCGGCACGGCGTCCCCGAAGCTGCCATCCCCGCGCCTGGCGCGGATGCCGGGGCTGAGACCCTTCGGATTCAGGACCCGGGAACGATCGTCGATACGCCGGACCAGGGAGTCCGACTTGCCGAGGGCGTACAGGTCCTCGAAGAGGCAGTCGGCGGGCATGGGTTGTGATCTCAGGCCGCCGAAACGACGCCGTGAGAATCGGGCCGCAGGACTGACAGCGTCGCGCTCGCCGGCACGGTCGCCCTCACGCGCCGCTCTGCATCTGCGAGATACACCTGATCGATCTCGATCCCGATGCTGTTTCGACCCCATTTCCCGGCCGCGACATTCGTGGTCCCGGTTCCGGTGAACGGGTCGAGCACGGTGTCGCCCACGAACGTGAACATCCGGATCAGGCGTTCCGCGAGTTCGAGTGGGAAAGGCGCCGGGTGATTCCGCGTGGAAGCACCGGTCACCCCGGTCCAGACCTGCTGGAACCATTGCCGGTGGTTGCTCTCGGAGATGAGGCTCAAGAGCCGTGTCTCGAGGGACGGGCTTCGGTACCCCCCCGGCTTGCGCAGCATGAGCACGTACTCGATGTCGTTCTTGATCACCGCGTTCGGCTCGTACGGCTTGCCGAGGAATCCTGCGCCATTCCCCTCGGCCTCAAACGCCGCATTGGCGATCTTGTGCCAGATGATCGGAGCCAGAGGATCGAAGCCTATCCGGCGGCAGTGCTCGGCGATCGAGGAGTGGAGGGGGATGACGGTGTGACGGCCATGGTTGCGGCGCCGGGAGAGACAGACGTCCCCGACCACGACGATCAGCCGGCCGCCGGGAACGAGGACCCGCAGCGCGTGCTGCCATGCCTGGTCGAGCTGTCCGAGGAAGATCTCGTAGTCCTCCACGTGGCCGAGCTGGCCAGGCATGTCCCGGTACTCCTTGAGGGTCCAGTACGGGGGGGACGTGAGAACCAGGTGCACGCTGCCGTCGGGCAGCATCGACATGTCCCGGGCGTCATGCTGGATCAGCGTGTGCGTGGTCGGGAGGTCTCGCAGGACCCGATCGATCACGGTCGTGACGCGCGGATCCCTGGCCAGCCGGGGCAGGTCCGTCTGAGGATTCTCGAGGCCGCCCGCTTCGGCTGTGATCGCCGCGACTGCCTCCGACCACTCCACCGCCACGTCACCTGCTGCTGTTGCCGACCCTCAGCTTGCGATTAAACCCTTGCGACCGTTCGTCACCCCCAGTCCTCGGCTGACGCGGCGACCTCGAGCGACAGCGCCTCGAGCTCGCTCGTGAGAGTCCGGAGCCGCCTGGCATTCTCGAACCAGGTCGCGTAGCGCGCCATCTGCTCAGCGCTCAGGAGGCGCGTCTCGGTCTTACCGGCGACCTTGCGCGTCCACTGGGCGTACGGGCCGTGCAGCTGGGGCGGGTCGGCGTGGCAGCGGCAGCCCTGCTTCCCACACCGGACCCGACGCTCGAGGATCGTGCCCGGCAGCGCGAACCCGAGCGACCCGAGATCGGCCGCGATCCGCTCCGCGATCGCGCGGTCCGCCTGGCTCGGTCGGGGCATCGACATCTCCTCGGACAAGGATGGCAGAGACAGCCCTCCGAAGGGTGTCATACAGTATCATACTGTATGCCTCATCGAGACACCGAGGAGGCGCAGATGGGCACGGGCGAGGGTGTGATCCACGGCGCGTCGAGCGCGGCGCTGATCGGCTTCCGGAATGCGCTCCATGGCTGCCTCGATGGCTGGGCCGACGCGCTGTTCGAGCTGTGCGACGCGGCGCTCGATGGGCCGAGCGCGGTCGGCTCGGTGCCCGCCTTGAGCCTCGAACCCGTCTTCCGGCGCAGCCACGGCAGCCTGTACAAGGCGCTCGCTCGAGGGTCGATCGATGTCGAGCGCCTGCGTGGACTCCTCGCCGCCGCTCGGCCGGCGGGCTGGCCGGCGGTGTTCGCGGTGGACGCCTCGACCTGGGACCGCTGCGACGCCGAGACGAGCCCCGAGCGCGGCTACTACTACTCGGCCTCGCGTCACTCGGCCGGACAGCCGATCGTGGCCGGCTGGTCGTATCAGTGGGTCGCCGGCCTATCCTGGGCCGCGGACTCCTGGACCGCCCCGCTCGACGCGCGGCGCATCCCACCGCGCGCGGACACGGTGGCGGCCACGATCGACCAGGTGCGTGAGCTCGTCGGCCGCCTCGGCGACGCGGGATCGGTGCCGCTGTTCGTGTTCGACGCCGGCTACGACCCGATCGCGCTCGGGCACGGCCTGGCCGACACCCGAGCGGGCATCCTCGTGCGCATCCGCTCCGACCGGCTGTTCTACGCCGACCCGGTCCGATCACCCGCCGGCACGGTCGGTCGGCCGAGGCGTCACGGTCAGCGCTTCGCCTGCGCCGATCCCGCCAGCTGGCCCGCGCCCGACGCCGCGCTCGGGGCCAGCGATCCGCGCTACGGCACGATCGAGGTAGCCGCCTGGCATGGCCTGCATCCCAAGCTCGCTGGCCGCGGACGCTGGGCCGGCTCCTTCCCGCCGATCGTGCGCGGGACGGTCATCCGGGTCGCGGTGGAGCACCTTCCCAAGCGCGCCGACGGCCGGGCGCTCAAGACCCTCTGGCTGTGGTGGTCGGGGCCGGGCAGGCCCGAGCTCGACGTGTGCTGGCGGGCCTACCTGCGGCGCTTCGACCTCGAGCACACCTACCGCTTCGCCAAGCAGGCCTTGGGCTGGACCGCACCGGCGCTCCGCACCCCCGAGCAGGCCGATCGCTGGACCTGGCTCGTCGTCGCCGCCTACACGCAGTTGCGCCTCGCCCGAGGCCTCGTCGCGGACGATCGTCTGCCTTGGGAGCGCCCCTGTGACCCGGCCAGGCTCACCCCGACCCGCGTTCGCCGGGGGTTTCGCCGACTTCGTGCCGTGCTCGGCACACCAGCCAGCCCACCGAAATACCGGAAGGCCGGTCCCGGCCGCCCCAAGGGCACCCGCCGTCCTCCACGAGCTCGCTACCCGGCGCTCAAGAGGGCCGCCTGAGGCGGTTTAATCGCAAGCTTAGGGCCCGGCGCCGATACGTCCCGGTGAGCCGCGCCTCGCCGAGCAGCCGCTCCCGGATTGCGGCCCGGACGGCCGCCGCGGACGGCGACCCGGGGAGCGAGAGCGGTGCCGAGAGCGCGAACAGCTCGAAGACGTAGCGGTGCGTTCCGGACGGCGGGCAGGGACCGCCCCAGCCGGTCCGGCCGAAGTCGTTGCGACCCTCGCGCCCCGCGCTGCCCGACCCGGACG
>JAJYJR010000599.1:3931-4254 GCA_021789355.1 Chloroflexota bacterium
ACGGCGTTGGCGCGAGCCGCCCGTCGATGGGTGACGTTCGACCCGGCCACAGAACGCTATCAAGTCACGCCCGGCGCGCCGGACCCGCAGCCGGGGGACACTCACGAGGCGCAAGTCACCGACGCCGCGCGTGCCACCCAAGCTGGCACGCCGATCGCGCATGATGCCGCAGGATGTTCGCCCTGGAGGCGCGCCGTGGAGTTCCTGGTCCTGCTCGCGCTCGCGGTCGCGGTGTTCGCCTTCCTCACGCACGAGAGCGACGACGGGGAGGACGATGACTGACCGCGCTGGCGACGCGACCCCGGGGCCGCCCGGCGACGGGC
>JAJYJR010000600.1 GCA_021789355.1 Chloroflexota bacterium
CGACCTGGAGCGCCGGATTGTCACGCGGAACGGTGCGCTGGTCTCGCTCTCCCGGACCGAGTGGCTGCTCCTCCAGCACCTGGCCGCCAACGCCGGACGCGTCGTGCTCCACACCGAGCTCCTCACCAAGGTCTGGGGGCCCGAGTACCGCGACGACCTCCAGTATCTGAGGGTCTGGATAAGCCGGGTGCGCCGCAAGCTCGGCGCCGCGCCGGGCGAGCCGGGGCCGATCACCACCTTCCAGGGGATCGGGTACGTGCTGGACATCGAGGGCGCCCGGCAGGTGTCGGGAGCACCGTCGACTGACGGGTCGCGCGCGCCGGCCGTGGCCGCCGCGGCGGGGGTCCGGCAGGGGACCGCTGACGCGGCGGCGGGTGCGGAGCCGGCCGGGTAGCGCCGACCGCGGTAGCGCCGACCGCGGTAGCGCCGACCGCGGTAGCGCCGACCGCGGTAGCGCCGACCTGCCCCGACCGACCTGCCCCTACCTCCCGGCCCGCACGCCCGTCGCGCGAGCCCGGTAGCCGAGCCGGGCCGAGATGGCCTCGGCCGCCCGGGTCGTCTCGAGCGAGAGACGGCGCACGTTCTCGCGCCCGAACCGCGCGCTCGGCCCGACCACGCCGACTGCGGCGACGACCCGCCCGCGGCCGTCGCGGAGCGGCGCGGCCACGGAGGCGACCCCCAGCGCGTGCTCGTGCACGGTCTCGGCCCAGCCTCGCGACCGGACCTTCGCGAGCTCCTCCTCGAGCCGCGCGCGATCGGTGATGGTGTACTGCGTGAGGGCCGCGAGTCCACGTCGCTCGAAGAGCGCCGAGCGCTCCGCCAGCGACAGGTACGCGAGCAGCACCTTGCCGGCGCTGGTTGCGTGCGCCGGATGCCGGTAGCCGAGCCGGCTCAGGAGCCCCAGCGTCGTGGGCGCCTCGCGCCGGTCGACGGCCACCACGTCGGCACCGTCCAGCAGGGCGACGTGCACGCTCTCGCCGGTTCGGGCCAGCAGATCGTCGATCGGGCCGACCGCGGCCAGGTGCAGGTCCGCGCGCGACGGCGCCATCGCTCCCAGCTCGTACAGGCGCAGCCCGATCCGATAACGCCCGCGCGTCCCGCTGCGCTCGATGAGATCCTCGGACACGAGCGCGGACAGCAGCCGGTGCACGGTGCTCTTCGCCAGGCCGAGCCGCTCGGCCAGCTCGGTGACACCCACGTCGCGATCCGCCGGCGTGAACGCGGTCAGGACCCGGGCCGCGTTGCGGACGGAGGAGAGCGTACCGTCCCCGGACCGCGGCACCGGCGGAACCTCTCGCGTCACCGGTCACTCCCCGACAACATCCACGTTCCGCAGCGCGGAACGGCACGCGCAGGATGCGGGACGGACCGTCCCGCGGGCGCGCCTGCCGGGGCACATCGTCTCGCAAATCCATCGCACGTGCCCGTGGCGCCACCCGGGATCGCCGGCCCGGTAGGATCGGCCCCGTGGAACGCCGAGCAAGCCCCTGGCGCCGGCTCACGCGCCGAACGACCTACGAGAACCCCTGGCTGACCGTGTGGGAGGATGACGTGGTCCGCCCCGACGGGGGGCGCGGCATCTACGGGGTCGTCCACTTCGTCCATCGCGCCGTCGGCGTCGTCCCGCTGGATGACGCGCGGCGCGTGCTCCTGGTCGGGCAGTGGCGGTACGCGCTCGACACCTGGTCGTGGGAGATCCCGGAGGGTGGCGCGAGCCCCGGCGAGGGACTGCTGGAGGCCGCTCGCAGGGAGCTGGCCGAGGAAACCGGCTACACGGCGCACCAGTGGCGCGAGCTCGTGCGAGCCCACCTGTCCAACTCCGTCACCGACGAGGAGGCCGTGGTCTGGCTCGCCGGCGGTCTCGAGGAGGGCATGCCGTCACCCGAGGGCACGGAGCAGCTGGAGCTGCGCTGGGTGCCGCTCGACGAGGCGCTCACGATGTGCCGCGACGGGCGGATCACCGACGCGATGACCATCCTGGGGCTGCAGCGGCTCGCGCTCGACCTGGCCCGTCCGGCGGGCTGACGTCGGGGCGCGTCCGGCGGATACGCGTCTGCCGGGCACGCGCCGCGCGCGCCACACGGTCCGGTCCTCCCGGTTCACGCGCGGCCACCGTTCGACTATCCTGCGCCCATCAGCGGCCGACCGGAGCGGGCGGTGTTCCCGATCCGTCCGGGGCTGTGGGCGGGAGAGCACAGCGCTCTCGGGGCAGCGAACCGCACGCCGGTGGGCGGCGCCAGCGTGCGGGCTGCGCTGACGCCAGGGCCCGCGGATGGGGCCCATCGACAGGCGAGGTGACGCGATGGGAAGCAGCTCTCCCGTGCCCGCAGGCACCGCCGAGGCAGCCGAACGAACCCAGGAGTACGCCGCGTTCAAGGTCGAGCAGCGCGGCATCGACCTGATCCCCGATGCGGAACGGAAGATGACGCCGTCGGGGCTCTTCTGGCTGTGGGCTGGCGCTGTCTTCAACGTGGAGTTCTTCTTCTACGGCTTCCTGATCTCGTCGTTCGGCCTGTCCTTTGGGCAGGCCCTGCTGGCGATCCTCGTGGGGAACCTCTTCTACGCGTTCCTGGGCCTGGCCAGCCTGCAGGGTCCCGAGGTGGGCACGACCGCGTTCGTGGTGAGTCGCGCGCCGTTCGGGCGGAACGGGAACCGGGTGGTGGCGCTCTTCAACTGGATCACCCAGGTGGGGTTCGAGATCGAGGGCGTCTTCCTGGTGGTGGCGACCGCGCTCTTCCTCTTCTCCTCCTACGGGGCGAGCCTGTCGGCGCCGGCGAAGGTCGCCGTGGTCATCCTGGCCTCGGCCGTGCAGCTCCTGATGCCGTTCTTCGGTCACGCCACGATGACGCGCGTGCTCCGCTACCTCTCCTACGTCTTCATCGTGCTGTTTGCCGTCCTGGCCATCCTCGTGGTCGGCAACCTGCACAGCGTCTCGTTCGCGGCCACGGCGTCCTGGGGGGAGTGGACCACGGCGCTGGTGGTGATCATCTCGGTGGGCGGCCTGGGCTGGACCGAGAACGGCAACGACTACTCGCGGTACCTGCCCCGCACCACGCCCCGGTCGAGCACCTTCTGGGCCGCGACGCTGGGAGCCGGCATCCCGTCGGTCCTGCTGGAGATCCTGGGTGCGCTCGCCGCGACCGTCACCACCAAGACCCTCAACATCCAGGGGCTTGGTGTCCCGGCGGTCTTCCCCGCCTGGTTCGTCGTCCCGTTCCTCCTCTTCGCGATCGTGCAGCTCTTCGCGATCAACACCATCGACCTGTACTCCTCGGGGGTGACGCTCCAGGCGTTGGGCGTGCCCGTCAAGCGCTGGGGCGCCGTGATCATCGACACCGTCATCGTGGCGATCGTGACCGGGCTGGTGCTCTTCAACGGCAACTTCTACGACGACCTGACTGGTTTCTTCCTCTACATCGTGGTGTGGCTGGCGCCCTGGTTCGGCATCCTCATGGTCGACTGGCTGCTGCGGAGGGGCCGGTACGACCGCGGGGCCCTCGCCGCGGCACGGGGCGGCCTCTACTGGCGCAACGGCGGAATCCACTGGCCGGCGCTGATCGCCCAGGCGGTGGGCATGGTCGCCTCGTTGCTGTGGATCAACGCCGCGTTCGCGGTGCCCGCCTACGTCGGCCCGCTGAGCAACCTGATCCCGGCCCTCAAGGGCAGCGACTTCAGCTGGCTGACCGGGGTCGTGGTCGGCGGGGCGGTGTACTGGGCACTTGCCGGGTCGCGGGTCCGGAAGGAGGCGGCGGCGCCCGCCGGTTGACCGCGGTTTCCTCTTGCTCGGTCCTGGTCGCAGCACGGTCTCCCGGGTGGGCGCCGGCACCGCTCGGCGACTTCGCTCCCAACGGCTCTGGCATGGTGACCAGCCGGTGAGCAGCATGGGGGCAGCCCTCGGGCGGGGGGCGAAGCTGCGGAGGGAGGCGCGGGATGGTGCACCAGGTGAAGCTCCGGGAGCGCGATGCGGTCCTGGTCGTGTCGAAACGGATCCCGGTCAGGCTGTCCGGGATCGGCGACGTCCTCGGAAAGGCGCTCGGCGAGGTGTACCGGCAACTCGGAGCCACGGGGGCAGAGGCGGACGGACCGCCCTTCGTCATCTACCACGGCCATCCGGTGTCCGACGAGCCGTTCGACATCGACATCTGCGCGCCGGTCTCCCGGGTGATCGACCCGCCCGGCGGATGGCAGATACAGGAGCTGCCCGCCGGCTCGTTCGTGTCGCTCCTCCATGTCGGCCCGTACGAGACGCTCGG
>JAJYJR010000601.1 GCA_021789355.1 Chloroflexota bacterium
GCCTTCGCCGCCAGAGCCTCGACGCTCACGTTGTGCCGGAGCCGGAGCGCCCTGAGCCGGCCGCCAACCTCCATCATGGCCTCGTGATCGTTGGTGGTGCCTATCATACTAGACGATAAACCTCACAATGCCTTGTTATACCTAGTATAATAGGTAACACACGTGATACCTGCAATGGCGGCGGTATCCGCGCCTCGTCGCGGAGCCAGCGGGCCTCGGCTAGCCGCCCGGGACGATGCCGGGTACGATATCCGACTTCTGCTCTCACCTTCGATGGGACTCGCCATGCACCAGAGACAGTCCACGCGCGCGCGCCTGGGCCACCTCATCCGCGCGGCGTGCGCGGCCGCCGTCGCGCTCGCGACCGTGGTCGGGCACGCCCAATCGCAGCAGGTGGACTCCAGCTACTTCGCCGGCATGCGCTGGCGGCTCATCGGGCCGTACCGCGCCGGCAACGTGTACGCGGTGGCGGGTGTGCCCGGAGATCCGACCACGTACTACATCGGCACGCCGGAGGCGGGCGTCTGGAAGACCACCGACGGAGGCACGGTGTGGCGGCCGATCTTCGACCAGGAGCACGTGCCTTCGATCGGCACCGTGGCGGTCGCGGCCTCCGATCCGGCCATCGTCTATGTGGGTACGGGCGACCCCACGGGCTGGTCGTTCACGCCCGGCCACGGCCTCTATCGCTCGGCGGACTCCGGCGCCACGTGGCGGAACGTCGGCCTGGCCGCGACGGCGTACATCACCGGAATCATGGTGGACCCGAAGGACCCGAACGTCGTGGTGGTCGGCGCGCTGGGCTCGCGGGCCTATGGCGGCGGCGCCAACGCCGCGCGCGGCGTGTATCGCACCACCGACGGCGGGGCCACCTGGAGCCACGTGCTGTACGTGGACGCCTACACCGGCGTCGCGGACCTGAGCGCCGACCCGTCGGACCCGCAGGTCCTCTACGCGGCGATGCAGCGCAACGTCTTCGGGCTCGGCGCGGCGCAGCGGGACAGCCTCGCGCCCCTGGCCTCGGGCATCTACAGGTCCACCGACGAGGGCGCGACCTGGGCGCCGGTCGGCGTGCAGGGCCTGCCGATGAACGTGCGCGGCTTCGAGGTCGCGGTGGCGCCGGGCTCGGCCGGCCGCCGGGTCTATGCGGAAGCGCAGGGCGCGGGCCGGGACGCGGGCGGGCTGTATCGCTCGGACGACGGCGGCGCCACCTGGCGGCTCATGACGCGCCAGCTCCTGAGCGCCGGCGGGCCCATCTACGTGGACCCCGCCAACCCGGACGTCGTCTATCTCATGGGGACCTCGATGTTCCGCTCCACCGACGGCGGGCGCCGCATCGAGGCATACAAGGGCTCCTCGGGCGGCGACGACGCGCGGGATCTGTGGATTGATCCCCGCAATCCGCGCCGCATGCTGATGGGCGTGGACCAGGGCCCGACGATCACGGTGGACGGCGGGCGGACCTGGACCCCGTGGTACAACCTGCCCAACGGGCAGTTCTACCGCGTCTCCACCGACGACCACTTCCCCTACCGCGTGTGCGGCCCGCAGCAGGACAGCGGCACCGCGTGCGTGCTCTCGCGCAGCGACTTCGGCGAGATCCGCGTCAACGACTGGTCGCCGGTGGGCGGCTTCGAGGACGGGTTCATCGTCACCGATCCCCTGAACGACCGGTGGGTCTATACCCAGGGGTGGTACCACGTGCTGCGGCGGTACGACCGGGTCACCGGCCAGGTGGCGGTGCTGTACACGCCGACGCCGCGGGACCACTTCGGCGGCGCGCCACCCCTGGCCTTCTCGCCGCAGGACCCGCGGGTGCTCTACATGGGCGCGCAGTACGTGCTGGCCTCGAGCGACGGCGCGCGGACGTGGCGGCGCATCAGCCCCGACCTCACGAGCACGGGCACCGCCGCCGCGGCCCAGCCCGGTCCGTTCGGCCGCGTCTTCCAGGCCTCGATCCAGGCGCTCGCGCCCTCCACCGTCGCCGCCGGAGAGATCTGGGTCGGCACCAGCAACGGCCTGATCCAGGTCACTCGGGACGGCGGCAAGTCCTGGCGGAACGTGACGCCGCCGGGCCTCCCGGCGCGCGCCGCCGTGAACGTCATTGACGCCTCACACCACGCCGCCGGGACGGCCTACGCGGCCGTGCTCGCCTTCGGCGACGACCACCCCTGGATCTACCGCACCGCCGACTTCGGTCGCAGCTGGACGAAGATCGTCACCGGCCTCCCCGACGACGCCGCGGTCCGCGTGGTGCGTGAGGACCCGGCCGACCCCGACCTGCTCTACGCCGGCACGGTGACCGGCGCGTGGGTCTCCTTCGACCGGGGCGACCGCTGGCAGTCGCTTCAGCTCAACCTGCCGACCACCGTCGTGAGCGACATGACGGTGCACGGCAGCGACCTGGCGATCTCGACCTACGGCCGCGCGTTCTGGATCCTCGACGACGTCACGCCCTTGAGGCAGGTGCAGGCAGCGATGGCGGCGACCGGGCCCTACCTCTACCGGCCCGAGAAGGCGTATCGCGTGCGCTGGGACAACATCCAGGACACGCCGCTGCCGCCGGAGGTGCCGGCGGGCGAGAATCCGCCCGAGGGGGCGATCATTGACTACCGTCTCGCCGCAGCGCCGGCGGGGCCGATCACGCTCTCGATCTACGACGCCACGGGCCATCTGGTGCGCCGGTTCTCCAGCGTCGCGCCCGCGCCCGACACCTCGCCGCCCAACATCCCGGAGTACTGGTTCAGGAAGCCGGTCGTACTCGCGACCACGCCCGGCATGCACCGCGTCGCCTGGGACCTCAGGTACGCGCCGCCGCCGGCGCTCAACTACGGGTACTACGGAGGGCTGCTGGACTACACGGAGTACACGCTGAACACCCACGCCGTCAAAGGCGAAACGCCGCGGCGTGAGACCCAGGGCCCGCTGGTGGCGCCCGGGACGTTCCGCGTCGTGCTCGAGGTGGACGGTCGTCGCTACACGCAGCCGCTGACCGTGGTGAACGATCCGCGGGTGCCCATCTCCCAGGCGGCGCTGGTGAGGCAGACGGACCTGGAGCTGCGGATGATCGCGGGGATGAGGGCCAGCTTCGCCGGGTTCAACCGCCTGGACACGCTGCGGACGGCCTTGAAGGCGGCGGCGGCCGCGGCCGGCGGCACGTCCGACAGCGCGCGCATCGTCGCGGCGGCGCGGGAGCTCGACACCCGGGCGGCGGCCCTGGCGGACGGAGCCAACGGCATGGCGGGCTTCGGGCCGGCCAATCGCGACCTGGCCCGGCACTTGGAGGACATGGAGTTCGGCGACTTGGATCCCACGCTGAGCGACGTGGCGGCGGTGGACGCGACCTGCCGCGAGGTGGCCGCGGCCGTCGCGGGCGTCGCGCAGCTCGATCGGACGGAGCTGCCCGCGCTGAACGCCATGCTGGCGGCGGCGCACCGGGCTGCGGTACCGGCGGTGGAGGCCCCTCCCGCGTCGGGGTGTGGGAGCGGCGCGCGCTAGGACGCCGCGCCCCGCTCCCCGCTGTCGCGGGCTACGCCGTGACGGTGGCGCGCGCCTTGGGCCTCGAAGGCCTGGACCTGGCCGCCGTGCGGCTCGGCGCCGGCCTGCACGACGTCGGCAAGATCCGGCTGCCTCCGGCGATCCTCCATAAGCGCGGCCGGCTCAGCCCCGCCGAGTACGCGTTGGTCAAGCTGCATCCGGTGTGGGGGCTCGAGTTGCTGGCGGGCGCGGAGTTGCCGAAGGGGACCCGCGCCATCATCCGCTGGCACCACGAGAAGCGCGACGGCAGCGGCTATCCCGATGGGCTCAAGCGCGACGAGATCCCGCTGTACTCCACGATCATCGGCATCGCGGACGTGTACGACGCGCTGACCAGCGAGCGGTGCTACCGCTCGGCGCTGCCCCTGACGCGAGCTCTCACCGAGATGGACGCGCGCCGCGGGTGGTGGCACCCCGGGGTGTACCGGGCGTTCGAGCGCGCGATCGCGCGCCCGGCGGCCCGGGGCGCGGGCGCGGAGCGGTGGCACGCGGCCGGGGCTCGCTTCCGCGGCACCGCCTGGGGCGCCAGCGCGACGATCTGACCGCTGTCGCGCGCCGCGGCGCGATGGCCTGAGGCCGCCGCCACTCCTTCCACTCCGCGCGCGGCGCCGGGTGGCGCGCCGGGGACGCGGCGGTTAGGTTCCCGCCCGGTCTGGGGGCGCCGCTGGAGCGGCCGGATGGCACGGCATCCCGCGGCGCCTCTTCTTTCAA
>JAJYJR010000030.1 GCA_021789355.1 Chloroflexota bacterium
GCACGATCGACTACCTCGAGACGAGCTTCCTGCCCCTCCGAACCTTCACCTCGCTCGCCGACCTGCAGGCCCAGCACGACGCCTGGGCGGCCGAGGTCGCGTATCGGCGGGTCCTGCGCCGCACCGGCCTCCGGGTGGCCGAGCGCTGGGCGGCCGAGCGGCGCTACCTGCACCCGCTGCCGGCGGTCCTGCCCGACGTCGCGCTGCACCTCGAGGCCCGCGCCGGCAAGGACGCCTTCGTGCGGGTGCTGGGCGCCGACTACTCGGTGCCGCCGGCCTTCGTCGGCCGCCGCCTCTCGGTGGCCGTCAGTCCCAGCCGGGTGCGCATCAGCTGCGAGGGGATGGAGATCGCCCGGCATCGGCGCAGCTTCGTGCCCGCCGACGTCGTCCTCGACCCGGCCCACGGGCGAGCCATCCGCCTGGCGCGCGAGGCCCGTGACCGCCGGGAGGCCGGCGATCCCGAGCTGCCGGCGGTCGACCTGCGCCGCTACGACGCGCTCTTCGAGGTGCCCGCATGAGCACGCCGGCGTCCGAGCTCGCCTATCTCGCCCGGGCGCTCAAGGCGCCCCGCATCAGGAGCGTCTCGGCCAGGCTCGCGGCGCGCGCCCGCGACGAGGGCTGGGACTACGAGGCATATCTCGCGGCCGTGCTGCAAGAGGAGGTCAGCGCCCGCGACGGCCACGGCGGGCAGGCCCGCGTCAAGGCGGCCCGCTTCCCGGCCGTCAAGACGCTCGACGACTTCGACTTCACGGTGCAGACGAGCGTCAGCCGCCAGGCCATCGCGCACCTCGCCCAGCTCGACTTCCTCGCCGAGGCGCAGAACGTCGTGTTCCTGGGACCGCCGGGCACCGGCAAGACGCATCTCTCGATCGCGCTCGGCGTGCAGGCGGCGCGACGGGGGCACCGCGTGGCGTTCGCCACGGCGCACCAGTGGGTGAACCGCCTGGGGGCGGCCAAGCGGGCCGGCCGGCTCGACGAGGAGCTCGAGCGGCTCACGCGGATCCCCCTCCTCATCGTCGACGAGGTGGGTTACATCCCTTTCGATCCCGAGGCGGCAGCCCTCTTCTTCGCCCTCATCAGCTCGCGCTACGAGCGCCGCTCGCTGATCGTGTCGAGCAACAAGACGTTCTCGGCGTGGGCCGAGATCTTCGGTGACCCCGTGGCCGTCGCCGCGATGGTCGACCGCCTCGTCCACCACGCGGAGGTGATCGTCCTCAAGGGCGAGAGCTACCGCCTGCGGGGCAAGCGGGAGGAGGTGCTGTCGGGCGCCAAGGAGCACTGAGGGGTGTACAGGTTTCGACCGGCGCTATCTGTTCAGGTTTCGGGCGACGTTGACACCCAAGCAACGACCAGAACGCCCAGCCCGATGGCTGCGCCGAGGGTCAACAGGGCAGCGAGAGTCTCGTTGCCCTGCCGCTTCTTGCGCGCGGCCAGGGTCACGGCCTCGACGACCAGCTGCACCTCGCCGCGCTGCAACGGAGGCAACAGTGCCAAGACGGCCGACTCTATGAGGCGTCCGTCGGGGGTCCCGAGCCAATCGGTCAGCCGGATCTCCTGGAACTCGAGATCAGCCAAGAGAGTCGCCGCTAACCGCTCTGAGGCGGCTGCTGGCGTCTCGTAGGGGAAGCCGAGCACGGGCGCATACGGATAGGGCCGTACCACCCTCCGCAGCACGCCCGCGAGCTTGTCGGTCTCGGTCATCAGATCCTCGCTCTTCTGTGTCCGCTACGGCTTCGCGCGCCGTGGCCCGTACGGGCTCTGGTTCGTCGGACGCAGCGAGATCCCCTGCTCACTGGCCTTGCTCCGCACGCCCCCTTCAGTCCTGCCCAGATGCAGACCGATCACTCGCGTGGGAGTGTTCTTCGCCGCGAGATCGCGGAGCTGCCGAACCTCCTGCGGTGACCAGCTGCGACCCACGCTCGAGGTCGACTTCGCCATAGGTAACCCTCCATCACGCCCGCTGGCTAGCAGTCGGGCAGCTCCAGCAGGTTGTCCTTCGTGGTGGTGTCCCGATCCGTCCGCAGGTACTTGTCCGCGCAGCGCTCGCAGCGGTTGACGACCCGCACCGTCGCCCGCTGGCCGTCCGCGGACGTCCAGTAGCTCTCCCGGCCCGACTCGATGTTCACGATCGCCGTCGCCTTCGAGACCTTCCCGCCCTCGGCAAGGCACAACCCTGCAATGTGGCGATGCGACCCTCCCACGTACGTCGTCTGCTTCTCGGTCCTGATGACTCGATGGTCGCCCACGGTCTTCTCCCCTGTGATCCCGGTCGCCAGCTACTGGTGCCAAAGGATTCCTAGCACAACGATATGTGCGTGTCCAGCACATCCGCCCCGATGGGAGGACGTATGCTACGGACCGATGGATGCGTACTACCGCGAGTTCGGCGCACGCGTGCGGAGCGCGCGAGGCGGCCGGAGTCAGGCAGAGCTGGCAGCAGCGACGGGGATGACACGTGCCGCGATTGCGAACATCGAGCTGGGACGCCATCGCGTGACCCTGGACGTGCTCGACCGCATCGCGCGGGCTCTGCGGGTCGATCCGGCGTCGTTGCTACCGACTGTGGCCGCCGGTTCTGAACCTCTGCAGGGAGAGCGGTTGTCACGAGCAGATCGGCGTGCACTTGATCTCGTGCTTGCCCGAGCAGGGATGACTGCCAGGGAGAGCGATGGCCAAGGCTGAGGCAGCTGCAGCTCGCGTTCGCCAAGAGGCAGGAGTACTAGACGAAAGCCTCATCGACGTCGAGTCGATCGCTCGCGGGCTAGGCGCTGAAGTCATCCGCGAACGTCTCGGTGGCGACGTCTCGGGGCTCCTCGTCCGCCAGGAAGGCAGGGTCATCATCGGGGTCAACGAGTCGCACGCGCCTGCCCGCCAGCGCTTCACCATCGCGCATGAACTCGGCCACTTCGTGCTCCACGAAGGCCGCCCGCTCGTGGTGGACCGCGCGCGGATCAACCTGAGGGACTCGCGCTCGAGTCTTGCGACTGATCTTGAGGAGATCGAGGCGAACTCCTTTGCGGCTGAGCTCTTGATGCCACGAACGCAGGTGCTGCGCACGTTCCGTGGCCTTGCAGACGCCGGGGCCATCTCGCACGAACGTGTGATCCGGGATCTGGCCCACGGCTTCGGTGTCAGCGATCAGGCGATGGAGTACCGACTGGTGCATCTGGGCCTGCTCCGCTCCACCTGACCGCTGAACCGGCCTACCCAGCGACGGCCCACCTGCACAGGTGCGCCCTGTATTCGCCGATCGCGCACGCGTGAACGAGTTCCAGCCACGGCAGCGACATCGAGCCAAGGACAGGCGCGGTGGGTTTCCGAGGGACGCACGCCGGACCTCGTGGATGTCAAGCAGACTGGAGCCACTCGGCTCGTCCGGTCAGCTCGATCTTGAGCCGCATCGCAGCCGGGACATTCAGGTCGGTCGCGGTGGTGCGACTCCTCTCGCCCCGACCATAACCACCTCATCGGCCCCGAATGCCTCGGCCAGTCCGTGCTCGACTGCGGCCTCGGTGGGCTCGATCTCGATCCGCCTCACGCCGAGCGCCCGCACGCGCGCGAAGAGCGCCTCCGCCAGTTCACGGCGCGCCTCCGGCTGCCCGTCCGCCCACAGGCGGGGCAGGTCGCGCAGGTACGCCACCACCTCGGCGGGTGTCAGCGGCGCGCGGTCGACGGCGTGGCGTGCGGCCTGCTCCTCGGCGTCGAGCCGGCGCATGGTGGCCTCGAGTTCGGCCGCATCGCGGGTGCGCCGGTAGCGCGTCAGGGCCCGGTCGCGTTCGCGCTCGATGCGCGCCAGCGCGACCGTGTCCATCTCGCCGGTCTCCCCAGCTTCCTGATAGAGCGCCACCGTCGCCGCGATATCGTCGGCACCGAGCCGCACGCGCTCCAGGACGAGCGGCACGATCTGTTCGTAGGCCCCCTGGACATACGAGCGCCCCGGCACGCGGTTGTGCTGCCCGCGAACCGGACGGCGCGGCTGGTTGACGGCGGCCTCGAAGTCGGGGCAGGGGTCCCGGTGCCGGTAGCGCCCGGAGTCACCGATGAGCCGTTGGCCACACGCGGCGCACTCCAGCATGGGGAGCAGGTACGTCGCGCCACGCGCTGGGCGCCCCGGACGACGGCTCGTCCGCGCGGCCCGGCGATCCTGGACCGTGGCGTACAGGGCAGGGTCAATAAGCGCCGGGAACCGCGTGGGGGTCCCGTCGCGTAGGCGTCCGGCATACAGCGGGTTGGTGAGCACCGAGCGCACCACGTACAGCCCGAGCCCCGTCTCCTCGGCGACCTCGCGATCGGTCCGGCCCGCTGCGCTCAAGGTGAACACGCGCACCACCTGGGCGAGCTGTTCGGGATCCGGCTCCAGCAACGGCGGCTCCCCGACCCGGCGGAAGCCGAGCGGCGCCCGACCGCCCGGGTCGGCGTGGCGTCGGCGTTTGGCGGCGTAGCCCTCCCGGATGCGACGACCCAGTCGGCGGCTGTACGCCTCCGCCTCCACCGCCTCGCGCGCCCAGGTCTCCCAGGCTTCTTCATCGGAGGAGAGGAGCCGTTCGTCGGCGAAGAGGATGGCGGCCCCGGCGGCGTGCAGCTCGTGGCGCGCGTTGACCGCGGTGCGCAGGTCGCGGGCGAATCGGCTGACATAGCCCACCACCAGCACGTCGTAGTCGCGCCCGGCCCGGGCCAGCATGTCGGCGAACTGGCGGGTGCCCGCGATGGTGCGCCCCGAGTGGGCGACCGACCACGCGATCCCGCTATCCACGAGGCCGTACCGCTCGATTGCGCGGTCCTGCTGCTCGCGCTGGGCGTCGGGGCCGTAGCGGTCGACCTGCCGCTCGGTCGACTCGCGGATCCACCGCGCGGCCCGGAGTCCGGAGAGCGCATCGAGGGAGGTCGGCAACCTCATGGTCGGGGCATCCTACCTCGCCGGGCGGGCCGTACGCGGGCCGCGGGCTCGGCCGAGCGGAGCAGGTCCACCAGGGCGGCAATGAGCGGGTCGGCTGCGGTTGCGGCGCCGCGGGCACGGGGCCGCCGCGCTCGTTCACGCATCGAGGTCGTCCTCGACCGCGGCGAGGGCGTCGGCGTAGTCCTCGGGGTCGGGAGCTGTGGCCTGCGCCGCCGCGATGCGCCCGCGGGCGATGGCGTAGGTCTCGGGGTCGAGCTCCGCGCCCACGAACCGACGGCCGAGCGCGAGCGCCATGACCGCGGTGGTCCCCGATCCGGTGAAGGGATCGCACACCAGCGCGCCCGGCGCTGTGAGCCGCCGGAGGTAGTAACGCGCGGGGTCGGGTGACTGCTGCCACGGGTGGAGCGCCTTGGCGGCCGAGGCGGCGTCCGAGACGACGGTGTCCGCGCACCAGGGTCCGGCGTTGGCCGGCGGGCGGGCGAAGAGCACGAGGGGCTTCCAGCCGACGCGCAGGTGCCGCCAGGGCAGCGCGGCTTGCCCGCCCCGGTAGACGATGGCGCAGGTCCACTGGTAGGCGAGATGCTCCCCGAGCGCGTTGAGCACGGCCGGTAGGTGGGCGTGTCCGGTATACGCGATCAGGAGGCCACCGGGCTTGAGCACCCGGGCGGCGAAGCGGCCCAGGTCCCCGTAGAGCGGCACCGCCTCGGCAAGGTACGGCGGATCAGTGAAGACGAAATCGACGGATCCGTCCTCGAGGTCCGCGAGCACGGTGCGGAAGTCCCCCAGGTGCAGGTCGCAGGACGGCACGGGCGCCGGCACCGGGCGGCTGAGCAGCTGGGCGCGCCCGTCGCGGAGGCGGGCGGTCTGGCGAGCGCGGGCGGCCGCCAGGTCGCCCCGATCGACGGCCGCCGCGAGGTCGGGATGGGCGCTGAGCTGGTCCGCCAGTCGCAGGCGCCGACGCGCCGTGCGCGGCGAGACCCCGAGCTCGGCGGCCAACGCGGTCACGCTGTCCGCGTTTCCGCTGGGCCGGCCTCCGGGGCCACCCAGCCGCTCGCCCAGACCGCGGGTCTCCGCGAGCGCCCGGAAGGCGTCGGCCCAGGCCAACGGGCCGAGCTGGCGACGGAGCAGGTTCAACCGCAGCGCATGCTCGCGCTTCTGGGTCTCCGAGAGTCCGGCGCGCACGACGGTCGGCACCTCCGCCAGTCCGAGCTCGTGGGCGGCCTGGAGCCTGTGGTGTCCGTCCAGGACCTGTCCCGCCTCGTCGACCTCGACCGGCACCAGGACGCCGCGCCGGGCGATGTCGGCCTTCAGCGCCGCATACTCGTCCGCGGTGAGCGGCGGCAGGATCTGGTAGGGGGCGAGCGCCACCGGGCTACTCATCGTCCGCCTCCAGCGCCCAGGCGGAGCGCGGGTTGTCGGACTCGACGGCCGTCGGGTCCGTGGCGTCCGGATCATCGAAGGCTGCCAGCCCGGTCCCAAGGGTGCCAAGTGCTGAGGATGGCAACCTTGGGGCTCCCTTGGCAGCCTTCGGGGGCAGCGACCACTCCCAGTACTGGTCGGGCTCGCCGGGCCGGCCGACGTGGCGAGGCACGACCGCGAGGGACCGGCGGGCGCGGGCGAGCGTCCGATCGCTCACGCCCGCGCGACGTGCCATGAGCCGCGCGACGTCCGCCCGCTCCGGACCGTCGGCGAGGATCTGGCGCAGGACCTCCTCGGCCTCCTGGAGCGCCGAGCGGTCCTCCGTGCCGTCGGGCACCGCCAAGAGTGCACTGGCATCGAGCGGCGAGACGCCCTCCCAGCTGACGTGCGGATGGGCGTGGCCGGGTTCAATGTCCAGTCGGAAGGCACGGGCGGGTGGCTCGGGCGCGACGTTCATCTTCAACGGCGCGAGGACCCGCCGCTCCGGGTCATCGGGATCTCGCGCGAGGAGGAAGGCCGCGCGGGCGGCCGCGATGATGCCGATGCTGCCCCCGCCGCGATACAGCGGGTTCTCGGCCGTACCCTTGCGCAGGTGGCGCACCGCGAGCACCGCGCAGGCGGTCCGCTCGGCGAGCTCGGCGAGCCCCCGGAGCGCCCGCCGCACGTCGTGGTCGCGGTTGGTGTTGACCTCGTCGGGCAGGTACGCCATGAGCGGGTCGACGATGAGGAGACGCGCATCGGTGTCCTTGACCGCCTGCTCTACCGCGGCGAGGTCCTCGCTCGTGATGAGCGGCGCTCGGATGGCGCCGTCGCGTGCGCGGAGGGCTACGGTGGCGATCCGGGCGAGGTCGGCGCCAGCGGCCTCGAGCCGCGGGCGCACCGTGCGCGCGAGATCGTCCTCAGCGGAGAGGATCACGACGCCCACGGGATCGCCGCCGCCCGTGCCGTCCGGCATCGGCCGCCCGGTGCTCGCGCGGGCCGCGAGATCGTCGGTGAGGGTGCTCTTGCCGACGCCCGGGTCCCCGTCGAGCAGGCAGAGCATCCCGGAGGGGAGGTAGCCCGGCCACAGCCACTCGACGGGCTGCGCCGCGACGTCGGAGAGGCGGGTGATGACCAGCGTCTCCGGGGGCCGCCCGCCGGTCTCGAGGTCGCCGCTGGCGTGGCGGGCCGAAGGCTCGAACAGGCGCGCGGCCGCCACGAGCGCCACGAGGTCGCGCCCCTCGGCCACCGCGTCCGCGGCGTCCCAGCCTGACCGCACGCCGGCCGGCGGCTCGATGACCGCCAGGGAGGTCGCCCTGCCGGCGAGGCGCGCAGCGAGGGCGTCCATGTGCCGCCGTCCGACCGCGTCGGCGTCGGGCCACAGCAGGATGTGCCGCCCGGCCAGCTCGCCCAGCACCCGCGCGCCGGGGCAGCCCGACGCACCGGTCACGGTGCCCACCGCGGGAACGCCTCGATCGAGCAGCGCCTGGGCCGCCTTCTCGCCCTCGGTCACGACGACGCGCGAGGCGAGCCCATCGAGGCGGTCGATCCCGTAGAGCGGCAGCTCGGACGCCGACCGCTCGCCGAGGCCGAGCGCGCCGTCCGGCCCGCGCCAGAGGAAGCGCTTGGACCCGTCGGCCGCGTCGACTCGCTCGTGGATCGCGAGGAGCGCCCCCGATGGGTCGCGGATCTCGTAGCGGTGGTGCGCCGGGCGCGCCGGTCCGTCCGCGCCGTTGGGGCGGGGGGCGGCTGCCGGTGTTTGACCGATCATGCGTGCCCCTCTCGGGCGTCGAGGGTCCCGGTCGCGACGCGCGCGGCCTCGGCCACCTCCGGTCGGCCGAGCGCGTCGGCCAGGCGCTCGGCAGCGCGCAGGTAGGCGCGCAACTGGCGCTCGCGTCGCAGGCCGATCTCGCAGCTGACGCAGCAGCGGGGGGTGGGTCCGCGGTGGGCGCGCCGCACCTCGCCGCCGCAGATGGGACAGCGCCGATCGAGAACTCGTTGAACACGGTTCTTGGCCCAGTACGGCAGGGGGGTCGAGTGATTGGGCGGCCCCTCATCCACGATGGGGTCAACTGACCGGGCCAGCACCGGTGGCAGCGTCGCGCCCGGATTGCGTCGACTACCCATCGCGACGTCGCTCCCTCGCGACCTCGCCGGTGGTCGCGCCGAGCGATGCGTCGCTCGCCTCGCGCCGGAGTCCGTCGAGGATGAGCCGCGCGGCCTGCTGGCGGGGATGGCGCAGCTCGCGGGCGGCCAAGCGGCGCAGCGCCTCGAACGCTTCGGCCGGCAGGACCACGTACATGGCTTTCACAGCCGGAGAATGAGCCGGCCGGCCCCTCGGCCCAAGCGCAAGAACGAGCGCCAGGGTTTATGCGCGGTCGATGCGCCTCGGACGGCCCGACGTGGGCAGCAACGTGCGCAGGTCGGGGAACCGCCGCAGGCGCCGGCGGAGCGTGCCAGGCTCGATTCCGAGGCTCTCGGCGAGCAGCTCTTGAGTGGGCCGATCCTCGCCTTCGTCGCGCAGCTCTGCCAGCACCCGCCGTAGTTCGTCGCGCAGGGCGGGCTCTTGCAGACGCGGCCGGCCGGCGCCACCGGTGGGCGAGCGCCGCCGGCCCCGCGGGCGCGCGGCATCGAGGTAGGCGAGGACCTGCTCGGCCGTCGCCACGAACGCCACGGCCAGCGGGAACTCGTGGTCGGTCAGGACGGCGAACTCGGCGTCGGTCAGGTCCGGGCGCTGTCGGCGGACTACGTCGAGCACCTCGCTGCGCTGGCGCTCGGCCGCCTGCTGCGCCGCGGCAGACGGTGCCGGGAGCGGGCCAAACGTCTCGAGGTAGGCCAGCACCTCGTCCGCGGTGGCCGCGAAGGGCACGGCCAACGGAAAGCCCCGGTCGGTGAGGATGCCGAACTGGGCGTCGGTCAGGTCCGGGCGCTGTCGGCGGACTACGTCGAGCACCTCGCTGCGCTGGCGCTCGGCCGCCTGCCGCAGCTGGACGAGCTGGTACCCGGCGCTGGCGAGCCAGAACGCGCTCTCCGAGGCGTCCGCCTCGACGGCCCCGCCCTCGCTCGGCGACCCCGCGGGCAGCTTCCCGCTCGGGTCCGCCAGGGGCTTGGAGGTGCCGCCTGACGGCGCGCTGGCCCGCTCTCTGCGGACGCGGCTGCGGGCACCGGGCCGCCGCCCGTGGGGCGTACCCGTATCACTCATCGATGCCGATCCGGTGCGGCAGGCTCCGGCAGGTGCTGGACGGGCTCCACGCCGTAGATCGTAGCGGGCGTACGGGCGATGGATCACTCCGCTGCTCGCCGGATCGATCGGGCTGCCGGACTGGCAGGGTGCGGCGTGTTCCGGCGGGTTCCGGCAGTCCGCCCCGAGCGCGCGCCGCCCGCGGTCCGCCGAGGGAGGGCCGTGGTCGGCAGGAGCAGGCTGTGGCAGGCTGTGGCAGGGCGGGTGCCGGCCGGTTGCGGTGGTGGCGGTCTGAGCTGTATATGTGGGCCATGACCCGCGATGAGCTGCTTTTGACCGCCCTGCTCCGGGGCGACGCCTCGACCGTTGCGCTCGCCCAGGCCGCCGGGCGCTCGGAGCGGGCGGCCCGCTATGGCCTGACCCACCTTGTCATGACCGGCCTCGTCTGGAGCCCGGAGCGTGGCCGCTGGCGGCTCACCGGGGCCGGACGGGCCATCGCCGCCACCATCTCCCAGCCCGCCGCGGCACCCGCCGAGGCGCACGCGCCGGAGGCGGCCGACCACGCCAGCGCGGCGCCGCAGCCGGCGGTCCCGCACCTCAGCGACGCCCAGACGGCCTCCCCGGCGGGGGACACTTGGCGCGTCCCCGGGTGGCTCTGGGGGCTCGGGGCGATCGTCCTGGGAGTCGTCGCGCTCGTGTCGTTGGCCGCTCGACCGCTGACCGACGCCGCACCCCAGCCGTCATCGCCCCCGCCGCTCCCCGGCGGATGGCCGTACCCCGACTGGCAGACCTGGGTCAGGTAGGCGAGAGCCGCTGCACGGGGCGCTCCGAAAGGGAGCCTCCCGTGGCCGAGTGCGGCCATGGGCGGCCTGTGCACCGCCTGACCGCTCTGGATCCTGATTACAAGATCCGCGATGCTGGATCCTTGACAACGGATCCACGGCGATCTAGCCTGCCTTCGGACCCGGTCCGACCGGGCGCCGCGTCGAGGTGGCTTCTCCCCCTGAGCCGAGCCGACGCGAGTGATCGATCAGGGGAGAGAAAGGGAAGTGGCCGTGGACGCGGTCATCGACATGCAGCCGCCCGCGGACGGGTCGGATGTCCAACAGGAGGATCCGGTGGTGATTCCCGCGGCACCCATCGAGATCCCGGTCATCGAGGGGCAGAAGCTCCGGCAGGGCCGGCAGATTCTGCTCGGGCGCATCACCGTCGCGCAGCTCGCAGCCCGCTACCGCGTGCCGTACCGCAACTGGGCGACGCGCACGGGCTACCAGCGACCGCCATCGACGACCCGGATCAACCAGCTGAAGGCCAACCTCGCGGCCAATCGGGTCGACCTCCCGACGGCAGTGCTGCTCAGCCTTCGCGACTACAAGAAGGCGGCCAACCTCGTCCAAAGGGGCGAACACCTCTTCCTGGTCCTGACCGACGAGATCCTCTACGTGGTCGACGGACAGCACCGGATCGTCTCGCTGATCAAGCTCTATGAGAAGGATCCCGAGCGGTGGGGGTCGTATGCCATCGGGGCGACCATCTTGCTCGGCGCCGGCGAGAAGGAGGAGATGGAGCAGTTCTACGTCGTGAACTCCACGGCGAAGAGCGTCCGTACCGATCTTGCCTTCGACCTGCTCAAGCAGCAGGCGGAGTCGAATCCATTGCTCCGCGAGGAGCTCGACGAGCGCGGACACGGCTGGAAGGTCGACGGCCAGACGCTCGTCGAGGAGCTCGCGAAGACCTCCGTCTGGAAGGGGAGGGTCCGGTTTCCCAATGAGGAGCCCGGTGACACCGTTATCGGGTCCGCGGCCATGGTCAACTCTCTCCGGCCCCTGCTGGTCACCGCGTATTTCCAGATGATCACGACGCCCAACCAGACCGCGATTCTGGATGCGTACTGGCAAGGAATCCGGATGGTCCTGCTCGACGCGTTCCACGAGCCGGAGCGCTACGCCGTGCAGAAGACACTCGGGGCGAATGCGCTCCACAACGTGCTGGTGGCTGTCCTCGAATACATCCGCTCTGCGGGCATGTCGGTGACCGACCCCGAGGTGTACGCCGACATCATGCGCGATCCGTTGCTGGAGCTTGACGGCGAGACGGCGGCCGGCGAGGTAGCGAGCGGCATCACCTTCTGGCTCTCCGGCCCGGACGGCGCGGCCGGCCAGTTCAGTAGCAACGCGGGGCAGCGGGTCCTGACGGCTCGTCTCCGCCGCGCGCTGCCGCGCGTCGAAGTCCACTAGTCAACCGGTCCGGGGCGGGTCAGGGGTCGCTTGTCCTGACCCGCCTCCTTAGACGCGGTCGGACCCTTTCGGGCCGACCGATCGTTTCGGCGACGCGGATCGGAAGGAAGGGACAACGGTGGCCGATCTCATCACGCTCACTCGCCACACCTGGACACTCGGGCCGCGGCTCGGTGACCCCTCCGGGTTCGGTCAGGTATTCGAAGCCACCGCCGACGACGGCACGATTGGCGTCGTGAAGCTCGTTCCGAAGGAGCCAGGGGCCGAGCGGGAGCTCCTGTTCGAGGAACTCTCTGGCGTCCCGAACATCGTGCCGATCATCGATACGGGGGAGGCGGGCGATTCATGGGCGCTCGCCATGCCGAGGGCAGACGAGTCTCTTCGCCACTATCTTCGCGACGCCGGTGGATCGCTCCCGTTGGAAGAGGCAGTGCCGATCTTGGCTGACATCGCGCGGGCACTGGCGCATCTGGCAGGGCAGGTCGTTCACCGCGACGTGAAACCCGAGAACGTCCTCCTGCTCAACGGAAGCTGGTGCTTGAGTGACTTCGGTATCGCCCGGTACGCGGAGGCGTCTACGGCGGAGGAGACACGGAAGTTCGCATGGTCGGCGCCGTATGCTGCCCCCGAGCGCTGGCGTTTCGAGCGGGCTGGCAGTGCGACGGACGTGTACTCGTTCGGTATCACGGCCTGGGAGATGCTAATGGGCAGCTTGCCGTTCCGTGGCCCCGCGCGAGAGGACTTCCGGCGCCAGCATCTCCACCAGGACCCACCCTCGGTCACTGCCGCGCCTGCGGCGTTTGCCAGCCTCATCGAGGAATGCCTCTACAAGCCGATGGAGGCGCGCCCAGCACCGAAGAACCTCCTGGCTCGCCTCGAACGTTCCCTCAGTCCAACGTCATCCGGCGCAGCCAGTCTCCAGGCGGCCAATCAAGCCGTCGTGGCCCAGCAGGCGAAGGCGCTTGCTGCAGCATCCGCCGCCGCGACCGATGCCGAGCGCAGGACGGCGCTGTTCAACGCAGGCGGACTCAGCCTTCGCGCAATCTCGGCGCGGCTCCGCCAGGCGATCCTCGACAACGCCTCCAGCGCGGCCCCGGATCCCAAGTCGCGCGCCGAAGACTGGGCGCTGCAACTTGGAACGGCCTCGCTCGGCATCGATCCCGCGACCTCGGTCAACTCGGGCGTATTCGGACGGTGGAAGCCGGGATTCGATGTAGTCGCGTCCACCGCCGTTGGGATCACAATCCCGCCCGGACGCTCGGAGTACTACGGACGCTCGCACTCCCTCTGGTTCGGTGATCTCCAGGAGGAAGGCGTGTATCGCTGGTACGAGGTCGCCTTCAGGCTGTCAGCCTTGATGCCAGCTCGCACGCAACAGGTCCCGACTGCACTCCCGCCAGGGGAGGAGGCCGGCAGGGCGTTCTCGAACTCGACGACGGAGTGGGCGTTGGCAAGGCCCGTCGTCCCGATCGATCAAGGGGACGCCGATGCGTTCATCGAGCGCTGGCTCGACTGGTTTGGCCGAGCGGCATCGGGAGCACTGCACATGCCGTCGGGCTTGCCAGAGGGAGGCGAGCCAAGCGGATCCTACCGCCGCGCCCGATGATGTCCTGACCGTTCGGCAGCGCGCTATGTGTCGGCATCGTCACGCCAGGGTCCCCCCGTACGTCAACAGCAACTATCCTATTCGTCCACCCCACCTCCGGCTTGTTGTTGGCGCTCAAGGGTCGGGTACGACGGGGGGCATCCCGCAGCGGGAGGAATGGATGCCTACGATGAATTCCAGCGAGGCGTACGCGCTTTGCCTTGAGCTGCTGTACGCGGCCAAGGAGGACGAGGTAGCCCAGATCCTCAAAGGCCACCATCTGTGGGAGGACCGGGCCCCGTGGACTCCGTACGGGAGCATGCCCAACAACCGCGGGGTGGTGGGCAACCAGCAGAGTCACCCGGTCGCCGCACTCGTAGAGAAAGTCGTCAACTCCGTGGACGGCATCCTGATCGCCGACTGTCTCGCCCGAGGCGTGGATCCTCGCGGTCCCGATGCTCCCAAGACCATGGCCGAAGCGACTGCGGCTTATTTCGGCATCAAGGAGGGGAAAATCCGGTCGGTGAGCCCGGTGCCGCGGCACCTCGCCGAGCACATTCACCTCGTCGCATCAGGAGTAAAGGATCAACCAGCCTATGTCATCGTTGATGATGGCGAGGGACAACAGCCAGACCGCTTCCCGGCCACGTTTCTTTCCCTCCTTCGGGAGAACAAGGTCCAGATCCCGTTCGTCCAGGGCAAGTACAACATGGGCGGCACTGGCGTCCTCCAGTTCGCCGGGGACAACAGCTTCCAGCTCATCATCTCGCGTCGCCGAGACGATGTGCCAGGAGATGGCATACCGGAGCTCCGAGGGTTCTGGGGCTTCACCCTTGTCCGACGAATGAGGCCCGGTCCCGACGACCCGCAGTCGGTATACGTCTACCTCGCACCGGGTGGCGAGATCCCTCGATTCGAAGCCGCCGCGCTGCCGCTGCTACCGGGACCCTATCCGAAGGCTTTCCACGGGATGCTCGCCGCCGGGACCTGTATCAAGCTCTGGAACTACAGGGTCCCCGGTCGCCTGAGGACGATCGCCACGCTCGATCTTCGTTATGCCCTTGAGAGGTACCTCCAGGAGCCCGGCCTTCCGATTCGGCTGTACGAGCGGCGACCTGGGTACAGTGCTCACAGCTACGAGACGACCGTAGCGGGCTTGGCGCACGTCCTCGCCAACGCCGGGGCGGACAAGGAGGAGGGTTTCGACGGCGGATCGCCGCTGAATATCCCAGACGTAGGTGAGGCTGGTCTAGAGCTCACGGTGATCAGCGAGAATGCTGACGCCACGAGTAAGCGGTATCCCGCTGGCGTCTTCTTCAACGTTAATGGGCAGCTCCACAGCCAGCTCGGACCGGAATTCTTCAAACGACGCGATCTAAGGTTTGACTACCTCGCCGACTCCCTCGTCGTTTGCGTCGACTGCACCAACTTCGACACCGCCGTTCGTGAAGATCTCTTCATGCCTTCGCGTGACCGAATGCGTGAGATCCCGGCAAGATGGGCCCTGGAGGCAGCGGTTCAGGCTTACTTGGCGGACCACAAAGGTCTGGCGGACCTGAACGCGCGCCGGCGCCAGGCGGCACTGACTCAGGGGGTGGACGAGGATACGGTCGCAGTGCTGCAGGGTTTGGTGAGCAGCGACCCGAGCCTCGCCGCGTTGTTTGGAGCGGGAAACAAGCTCAAGCTCCCGGTCGGGCCGTTGCCAGAGCCCGTGCCGTACGAGGGTAAGCGGTTTCCAACGTTCTTCCGGCTGTCCAAGGAACCAAGAGATGGACTCGTGCGCAAGACGCCGAAGAACTGGACTGTAAGAATCGAGTACGAGACAGACGCTGCCAACGACTATTTCTCTCCGGGTCGCTCGGACCGCGGTCACATAACGGTGGCCGGTGCGCCGCAGTTGAGATCCGCTCACTTGTGGAACGGCAAGGCCACCCTTCGCTTCCAGATCCCGAGCAACAGCTCGCCAGGCGACAGCCTCCGCGTGGAAGTCGCCGTCATGGATGAGTCACGAGTCGATCCGTTCCGATCGAGCTTCACGATTGAGGTGCAGGAGGAGCAGCCACACGAGCCGTGGGGGCCAGCCAAGCCACAAGGGTCGCACCTCGCTGGCATCCCGAACCCGGTCGAGGTCTACCAGAAGGACTGGGCGAAGTACGGATTCGGCCCCTATCACGGCTTGCTTGTCCGACATGGCGACGGCGATAGCGCCGATGAACTGGACGTATTCATCAACATGGATAATCAGTACCTGAAGAATGAGCTCGTCCGCCGTCGATCACTCGGGGAGAACGTCGTCAAGGGTTGGTTCAAATACGGCCTGCTTTTGCTCGCGATCGGGATGGTGTATCGGCAGCGACAGTTGGACGAGTCAGATTCGGCCGGAGACGGGACCGGAACTGAGGAACGCGGAGATGCCGACTTCGAGGCAATATCGGCCGCCAGCGCCGGACTGGCTGTGACCGTTGTCCCGCTCATCGCTCAGATGAGCAAGAGAGCGGTCCAGTAACCGCCAGATCAAGATTACGCTCGGAGTCTGTGCAGGAGCAGCACTTCGTGAGTGTTGCCTCGCTCGGGCTTCACGCGGTAGTACCAACGCCTGTTTGGCACGTCCCGCCATTGCGGGTGAACAGGGTCACTGTCGCATTCGTAGCCGGCGAGTTCCATCGCGTGCAGGTATCGGGGCAGTTGGTTCTCCGGATCCGCGAACGATAGGACCTGTACCACGGTCGCGCCGGGGCGGAGCAGACGGCGCGTGGCCTTCCATGCTTCCTCGATCGCGTCGAAGTAACGTCCCAGGCCCTCCCGAGATCTTCCGCCCAGGGTGTAATGCTTCGGGCCAAGACCGTCGGTGCGGCCGGCGAGCCAATACGGCATGGGCGTTTCGGAACGGCCCCTGACCTGCCAACGGTGGTACAGGACGTGAACACCGGGGTACGGCGGGGATGTCACAACCAGGGATACGCGGCCAACCAGTCGGTTCGTTACGCGTGACCTGGTCACAGCTTGCGATGGACCCTCATAAAGGACGCGTCGCCGAGGGATCTCGTGGGGCCGTGTGTCATGGCGCCCCGCTTCAACAGAGAGCTCCCTGAGTCCGGCGACGAGCATCTCAGTTGCCAGGCCGAGCTGAACCACAACGGCTTCCGGTCCGCAAGGTTCCGACCTGCCGTCTACTGCCCACTGGGCGGTATGAAGCAGGATTGCGCTTGCCGCATCCCTGAGGCGCAACGTCGGTAGTAGGTGAGCCTCCGATACGAATGGCGCAAGGGCGGTCACTAGGGACAGCGGAGCGTTGCGCAGTCGTTCGTCAGCACCAACGTCCGCGACCGCCGCCGTTCTTCGCTGCGTGGCCCATTCACGCAACCGAACAACGTCATCATTGGACAACGGACTGGTTTTCGCGCGTGTCAGAACAAGAGACAGGGGGTTGAGGTCTATCCCAGCAAAGCGGCGCCCTCGCGCTAGCGCCTCAACCGCGGTGGTGCCGCCGCCGACAAAAGGATCCAGAATGAGCTCGTGTGGCGTGGTGTACTCCTCGATCGCGGCGCCGACCAGGTCCGGTGAGAAGCGTGCCGGGTATCGATACAGTCCGTGTGTTAGGCCGTGAACGCGAGATCGGGAGGCGTGGGCCGCGTGAAGGGCGCGTCGGTCATCGATCACAATCGGGAACATCGTAACCTTGCCGAGAAGTGTTGGCTTGGCACACGCGTTGTCATCACATTGACAAACGCCGATGCGGCTCGCGCCGGCGACGGGGCGTTACCCCGCCCACGCCTTTCCAGACTGCAGCTCGCTCGCTCTCCACTGTTAGCGGTGCCATCGGTTCAGGCTGAGGCCCGCTCAGAGAACGCCCGAGCGTGCGATGACATGGTTATCGTCGTCGCGACTCCTCTCGCCCCGACCAGACTGACCTTCTTTCGTGCTCAGGACGCCCTCTTTTCGGGGCGTGTCCGGGCCCGAGGTCTTGCCCCGACCACCTTGTGGTTCTAGGCGCAGGACGCCCGGCCCGAAGGCCGCGTCCCACCCGCGCGCCTTGGCGGCGGCGGTCAGCATAAAGGTGTAGTCCCGGGCCCCGAGGACGTCGATCCGCTCGAAGACGGCCTCGGCGATCGCCTTGCGCCCCGCGTCGGACGTCTTGGCCCAGAGGTCGGGCAGCGACTCCAGGTACGCACGCGCCTCGGCCGCAGTCGGGAGGCGCGACGGGCGCTCCGCCGCGGCCTCGGCGTCGAGGCGCGCCATCGTCGCCTCGAGCCGGGCGATGTCGCGGTCCCTCGCGTACTGCAGCGCCGCCCGCTCGCGCTCCCGCTTGAGGCGCGCCTGCGCCAAGGCGTCCGGGCCGCCGGATCCCGTCCTCCCGACCGCCTCGGCGACGACGGCCGCCTTCAGCCTCACCGACACGGCGACGTGCCCGAGGGCGAGCCCGATCGCGTCCTCGTAGACGGAGACCTTGTACGACTCGCCCCGGACGCGGGGGTCGACCGTACGCCCGTCCCGCTGGATCCGTCGCGGGGCAGCCGCGGCGAACGCCGCGCAGGCGTCCTGGTGGCGGTACCGCCCGACGTGCCCGATCAGACGCCGCCCGCAGGCGGCGCACGCGAGGAGCCCGCCGAGCCCGTACTGCCGGCGGGTCACGGCGCCGCGGTGCCTTCGGCTGTACCGGGCGCGGAGCTCCTGCACGTGGTCCCACGTGGACGGGTCGACCAGCGGCCCGAGGGCCGACGGCTCGCCGGACCACAGGCGTCCGATGTAGAACGGGTTGGTCAGGATCTCGGCGACGTGCTTGAGGGCGAGCCCCATCGCGGCGCCGACCTCCCGATCCGTGCGCCCGGCGGCCGCGAGCTCGTAGACGCGGCGGACGAGCGCGAGCCCCTCTTCGTCGATCTCGATGGTGCGGCCGCGGCGCACCGTGCCCAGCGGCGCCCGGCTGCCGCCCGGGACGCCGAGGCGCCGCCGCTTGGCGGCGTAGCCCTCCCGGATCCGCTTCGCGAGCCGGCGGCTGTACGCCTCCGCCTCAACCGCCTCCCGCGCCCAGCGCTCCCACTCGTCCTCGTCCGACGAGAGGACGCGCTCGTCGGCGAACAGGATGACGGCGCCGCGGGCGTGGAGGTCGTGGCGGGCGTTGACGGCGGTCCGCAGGTCTCTTGCGAACCGGGACACGTAGCCGACGACGAGCACGTCCCAGTCCCGACCGGCGCCGTCGAGCATCTCCGCCCACTGCCCGGTCGCGGCGATCGTCCGCCCTGAGTGCGCGACCTGCCACGCGGCGCCCGTGTCGACGAGGCCCCAGCGCTCGATCGCCGTGGCCTGCTGCTCGGCCTGCGCGTCGGGCCCGAAGTTGTCCGCCTGGCCCGCCGTGCTCTCGCGGACCCAGCGCGCGGCGCGCCGGCCGCGAAGGTCCTCGAGCGATCGGGGCAGGGCGCGGGCGGTCATGCGGCGGTCAGTTGGGGCTTCGGTTTCACGACGGACACAGTTGCTCTGCCGGGCGCGGTGTTCAAGGCCGACCTCTCCGCCTCGCGGCGGACCGCCTCGCGGACGGCGAACGCGAGCGCGGCGGCGAGCGGGTCGGTCCGGGGCGGGGCCGGGCGGGACGCCTCGTTCATCGCGCGGCCATCCGCTGCTCCCGGACCAGGACGGCCGCCTGCGCCGTCGTGCGGGCGCCCAGGCGCCGCCGGCCCTCGTCGCGGTACGTCCGCGCGGTCCACGCGGAGATCCCGAGGCGCGCGGCGATCTCGCCCAGGCCCAGGCCGTCGCCGAGCAGGAGCAGGACCTGCTCCTGGCGCGGGGAGAGGGCCGGCGGCCGTGCGGTCACCGCAGGGTGGCCGCGATCGCGTCGAAGTCGGCAGGCCGCCAAACAGGACAGGCTCCGCACGCTTCTGGAAGTCCTCGAGCGGACCCATGCGTTCCTCGTGGTCAAGGACCATCTGCTTGACGGTGACGGCGGGCGCATCAGCCATCGGATCCCCCGTCACGCCATGAGCTCGCGAAGGATGCGGATGGCCTAGGCCCGTCGCGTCCTCGCCCACGGTGGCCACGTCAGGCGCTGCCATCGCGTGGCGAGCCGGGGCAGGGGGAGGTGCCCCGATGTCGGACGGGGCGGGCCGGGTCGGCACAGGGGAGGGTGCGGCCGACCAGTAGGCGGGGCCCCGCCGCAGCGGGGCGGCTGGGAATGAGGACGAGGGCCACGCCCTGATGGTCGGCTCGGCGCCCCCGCGCCGGTATCGGTCAGTTGACCGGGGGCTTCACGCGCTCAGGAAGGGCTCTGGGTCCGGGCAGAGCCGGAGCTACTCAGCGCCGCGCCGGGCGTCTGCCACTGCGAGCACGACCGCCTGGAGCCTCTTCGGGAGGTCCTCGAGCTGGCACACGTGGCCCTCGCCGAGCTCCCTGTGGCACGTGCCACAGTGACGGACCCTGGGCGGTGCGGCCTCGGCCTGCGCGGCCGGCGTTGCGATTGCACGCAGCGTGCGCTGGAGCTCGGGGTTCTCGAGCAGCGGCGGCGGCGGGCAGCACCGGTCGCAGTGCCACGGGCCGTGGTTGTACGAGTGGTGCGCGTCCCCGCAGTCGGGGTGGAGCTCCCGGAATGCCGTCTGGCGCTCCAGCTCGAGCGGCCGGAGGCGGGCCTGCCACGCCTCGTACGGCTCAAAGGCTCTGCCGTCCTGGCGACGTTCTGCCTCGTCCTGCATGGCCCGGTCGAGGTACGGGAGGCCGCACCCCTGGCACGGCACGCGCTCGACGAACTCCTCCCATCCGAGCCAGTCGCTTGCCGTCCAGGTGACGCCCTCGCGCGCCGGCTCGCGCAGCGGGTCCGGCGGGAGCGGCCGCGCGGCCAGGGCGCGCACCCGCTCGGCCGGCGTCGGGCCGCCGGGCCATGGCGAGCCGAGGGTCTCGGCCAGGCGCCGCCGGCGCCGCTCCTCGTGCGGGACCTCGGCGTCGAGGGCCGCCAGCTCCGCCTCCTCCTCGGCGTCGCGGCGGGTCCACTCCTCGATCAGCGCGGGGTTGTCCCTCTGAGCCCTCCGCCTGAGCGCCTCGTGCCGGATGGCCCGCGCCCGCTCCCGGCTCCGCTCGACCGGCGTGGGCTCGGGCTCGGGCGTGTCGAGGGCTGCGGCGACCCGCAACGCCCGGGTCTCGACGGGCGTTGGGTCGCCGGCCGGCGTCAGCGCCCGGTCCAGCTCCACCGTCAGGGCGTGGATGTCCAGATGCCACGACTCCTCGTCGCCGCCAACGCGCACGTACTCCTCGACCGCCTTGCGCCGGAGTGCGCACAGCTCGGCGACCGTCCACTCGCTGCCCACCGCGATGCCCTCCTATCGACATGTCCTGACGCCTCTGGCAAGGCTATGCCGCGACCGCTGCCCCGTTAGGCGGATGCGCGACCATGGCGGTCCAAGGCCGCACGAGAGCAGGACATGGACAGGTGGTCGATAGCGCCGGGGCAGCTCGAGGCGAGCTTCGCCCGTGCGGCGGTGCTCCAGCGGGAGATCGAGCGCAAGCAGGGCCTCCTGGGACGGAGGATCCAGGTGCTCGCCAGGGGCCTCGCGGCCCTCATGCCCCCGGGCGGGATGCACCACAGACGCGGCATCGGAATCCACGCGTTCCCCGTCGACGGTGCCCTGTGCCTGGCCGCTGTTGGCGGCATGACTGTATGGGCATGAACCCGCTGGTGACGGCAGCGCTGAATGGAGGCGTCGACAGCGGCGGGGAGCCTGCCGGATGATCTGACCCGAGACACCAGGTGACCCCCCGAGGGAAA
>JAJYJR010000602.1 GCA_021789355.1 Chloroflexota bacterium
CGCGCGATCTGCGTCTTGATCTCGACCTCGCGGACGTGGCGGGTGTGGGAGTGTGACCAATGGCGAGCGCGGGGGGTGTCACGCATGGCGGACGGGGCAGGTGTCACGCATGGCGGACGGGGCAGGCGTCACGCATGGCGGACGGGGCAGGGGCATGACCGGCTGGCACGAGCTGCGAGGGTAGGGGGTGCCCCGGCGCCTGGCGAACGACCGGTGGCTGGCCGGAGCCGCCGATCCGTTGATCGGCCTGAGCTTGCTGCCAATTGCCCGCCCGGGGAACGCCGGCTCGAGCCGCCGCCACGGCGGTTGCTGACGGAGGCGCCGGCCCGTGCGGAAGGGTGTCGGTTCGCACGGCCTGCGAGGCCTGCGGGGAGCGGCCATCCCGCCACCTGTTCACGGTGAGAGACGGCGGCGGGTTGGCGCCGCCGATCGCTACCGGGGTGTGCATCCGGCGGACTCCCACGCCCGCAGGAGGCCTGCGTGCTCCCCGAGTGGACACCTGGCGGAACAGTGGCCCACTCACGCCTGTGCCCGTTCCGGTGAGGTGCACGTGGCGGAAAGGGGCGGCGGCACTTCGCGGCACTCCGCGGCACTCCGCGGCACTCCGCGGCACTTCGCGGCACTCCGCGGCACTTCGCGGCACTCCGCGGCACTCCGCGGCACTCCGCGGCACTCCGCGGCACCGTCCTCGTCCAGTCAGCCCCGGCATCGGGCCACGCCCCGGCATCCTGCAATTCGTGCTTGGGTGACACGCAATGTCCAAACCTGCCCGATCCTGCGGGGCTCGCGCGCCAGGCGACCGCCTCATCGTACTCATGGGGAAGCACCCGAACGGGCTCAGGCCGCATCGGCAGGCCCAGGATCCGACATAGCGTTCCGCCGGTGCAAGGTCTGCAGGATCAGAGGACCGGACCGGGGTCGGGCGGGGGGCCAGACACCGGCCCAACAGAAGCAGGATCAGAGGACCGGACCGGGGTCGGGCGGGAGGCCAGACACCGGCCCAACAGAAGCCGGGCCGCGCGCACACTGAAAAGGAGCCCGACGAGATGTCGGGCTCCTTCTTGTGCGAGCGCGGTTGGCTAGTACGAACGCCGCTGCGTCTGGAAGCAGTCGCTGCAGTAGACCGGCTTCTCGCCACTGGGACGGAACGGCACCTGCGCCTCGCGCCCGCAGCTCGAGCACGTGGCACTGAACATCTCGCGCGGACCGCGATCGTAACCGCCGCCGGAGTACCCGCCGCTCGAGGACCCACCCGCGCCGCGGGATGCCTTGCGGCTCGCCCGGCACGACGGGCAGCGTCGCGGCTCGGTGAACTGGCGGTCAGCGTAGAACTGCTGCTCGCTCGCGGTGAACACGAACTCCTGGCGGCAGTCGGCACAGCTCAGGGTCTTGTCGGATTGTGCGTACAAAGAAACACTCCTTCTCCGGCGGCCTCGGCGAACCTTCTCGCCGAGAACCGAGGAGAGGGAGTGATCGACGCTGCCGGACAGTCTGTGGCGCCTTGGTCGACGCCGGTCCGCAACGTACCACGTCCTGCGGGCCGTGTCGAACACAATTTCGCGGGCGCACGTGGGGAGCGCTGCTGCGCGGGCCGGTAGAGTACCTCGATGGCAGCCTCGGCCCGCGCCTTCGTCCTCCGCCACGCACGCCTCCGACCCGTGCCGGGGCTCGCGGAGATCCGCCTCCACCTGGCCGACGAGGTGCTGCCGCTGTGGCATGCCGTCCAGGTCGAGACCGCCGATCCGGACGCGGCCCTGCCGTACTGGGCGTTCGCGTGGGCGGGCGGGATCGCGATCGGTCGGTACCTGCGTGAGCACCCCGAAGCCGTGGCGGGTCGGCGGGTGTTCGACCTCGCGTCCGGCTCCGGGCTGTGCGCGATCGCCTCGATGCATGCCGGCGCGGCCGAGGCGACCGGCACCGACATCGACGCCTTCGCCGCGGCAGCCATCGAGCTCAACGCGCGCGCCAACGGCTGCCGGGTGACCGCCGTGCGTCGCGATGTCCTGGACGAGGAGCCGCCCGGCGCGGACGTGATCCTGGCCGGCGACTGCTGGTACGACGCCGGACTCGCCAAACGCGTCCTGCCATGGCTGCGCCGGGCCCGGGACCGCGAGATCGACGTCCTGGTCGGAGATCCCGGGCGACGCTACCTGCCCACGGACGAGCTGGTCGAGCTCGCCTCGTACGAGGTCCGCACGACGACCGAGCTCGAGGACCTCGAGCGCAAGCAGGGCCTGGTCTATGCCTTGCGGCCGCCAGGCGGATCGACGACCTGGAGGTCGGCAAACGCCTTCCGGTAGAACCCTCGATCCCGGATACGGAGGCGGACGCGGGGGAGCGACTGCACGCAAGGCCGGGACGCGGGAGTCCCTGCCGATCTCTCCACGCTCACGCGGGCCCCATGCCACCTTGGGTCAGGCGCCGACCGGCTCGCCCTCCAGCGACGCCCCGAGCGCGTCGAGCAGCTCGCGCGTGCCGTGCTCGCGGTCGGCGGCGTTGTCGTAGCCGTCCAGGAACGCGCCCTGCTCGGTGTAGACGAGGCGGGTCTCGGACCCGGCCGGGCTGAGCTGGACCGTGGCCACGGACACCGATGTGCGGATCTCGTCCTGGTACATCTCGTACGTCGAGACGATGCGCTGGTCTGGCACGATGTCGTGGTACCGCGCCTCGTACGCGTGGACGGTCGACCCCAACCCCTCGAAGCGACCCGCGATCCGCTCGTGACCGCCGACGCGGAAGTCGAGCTCGTGGGGCGTGGTCACGCCTTCGCCGGGACCGAGGAACCAGCGGGCCCTGGCCAACGGGTCGGCGAAGGCCCGAAAGACGCGCGCCGGGGCGGCCGGGTACGTGCGCTCGATGGTGAACGTGGCGTGCGTGACGGATCGCGTGGTCATGGGACGCTCCCTTCGCCGGGTGCTTCCGGCTGCTCCGCGAGGTACTCGCCGAGGCGGTCGAGGCGGCGCTCCCAGGCGGCGCGCCGCTCCTCGATCCACTGCTCGGCCTCGCCGAGGGCCGACGGGACGGCATGACACGTACGGACCCGTCCGACCTTCTCGCTGCGGACCAGGCCGCTCGCCTCGAGCACCCGGAGGTGCTGGAGCACGCCCGTGAGCGTCATCGGGAGCGGCCTCGCGAGCTCGCCGACCGAGGCCGGTCCGCGGCTCAGCCGTTCCACGATGGCGCGCCGCGTCGGGTCCGCGAGCGCCTGGAACGCAAGATCGAGTGGAGCGGGTTGCAGTGCCATAGTTAAGCAATTGCTACAGTATCAGCCTGAACGCGGCCGGTCAACCCCTTTTCGGTGGCGTTCCCGCCTTAGGGGCGGCTACTGCCGTTCGCGTCGGAGCTGCGCGCGCAGCCGCTCGAGCGCCGTTCGCGCCTAGACCGCGCGACGGTCGGCGACACGGACGACGAGCACGAGGAGTCGCTCGTCCTGCACCCCGCGCTCGTCAACGGTTCACCCTGCCCGCGATGCGCGACGCCGCGGCGCGACTTCACCAGATCGTCTCGACCTCGTACTGCGCGATCGCGGGGTCTGCGGTCAGGATGGCGAGACCCTCGAGCTGCGCTTGGGCGACGAGCAGGCGGTCGAACGGATCGGTGTGGATCTCGGGCAGAGCGCCGGCCCTCAAGGCATGCGACAGCGCGACGTCGAGCACACCCATGCGGTGGCGCCGGAGCCGGTCCGGTACGTACCGCTCGGCGGGCTGGGGCAGCTCGAGCCGGCCGCGCGCGACCTGGATCGCGATCTCCCAGGCCGAGGCGACGCTGAGGAGGATCGTCACGTCCGGATCCTCGATGACTGCCCGGGCGCGGTCCGATATGCGGGATCCGCCGGATGTCCACCACAGGAACGTGTGAGTATCGACCAGCGCCCTCACGGCGCGTCGAACTCCGGGAGCGGTGCGTCGAAGTCCGGGTGGATGACGACACGATCGTTGCCAGGAGTCCGCTTCGAGGCAGGCTGGTCGATCGGGCCCAGGATTGCCACCGGCGTCCCCGCCCGGGCGATCACGATCGTCTCCCCCTGTCGCACCCGTTCGAGGAGCCGGGAGAGGTGGGTCTTGGCGTCGTGCACGTTCACGGTAACCATGCGAGCAGTGTGACTTAGTCCGATGACTTAGTCCGATGACTTAGTCCGATGACTTAGTCCGATGACTTAGTCAACCCACTGCCCTCGAAAGCCGGACCGGTCCGTTGGCCGGCCGGATGGTCAGCGAACCGGCGGAGTCGGGCCCTGTCGG
>JAJYJR010000603.1 GCA_021789355.1 Chloroflexota bacterium
AGCCCCGCCGCACACGCCAGGACGCCGGCGGGGGCAGTGGCCGCCACCCATGTCCGCCCGCCGTCGCTCGTCGCCATCGCCGACTCGACATCGCCGACGCAGCCATGTTGGACGTCGACGAAGGCGACACCGGCGTCGCTCGGGCCCGGGTGCTCGGGCAGCGCGCCGGGCACCGGGCTCCAGGTCCGCCCGCCGTCGCTCGTGGTGAGCAGGCCAGACTGGGTCGTGCCCCAGCCGTGGTACGCGTCGAGGAACCAGAGTACGTGGTCCTGGCTGAACTCCTCGGGATCGGCCGGCAGGCGGCCCACCTGCTGCCACGTCGACCCCCCGTCGTCCGTGCGCAGCACGACCCGGCCGTCGCCGAGCACGCCGATCCCGAACCCGACGGTTGGCGAGACGAAGCTGACGCCGATCGCCGGTGACGGCGCGACCGAGGGGTACGCCGGGTGCCAGGTCGCGCCGCCGTCGCCCGAGGCCAGCAGGAAGCCGCCGCCATCCGGGATCGAGCCCGCGATCCAGCCATGGAGCGGATCGGCGAACGCGACGTCATCCAGGACGGCGCCGTCGGTGCCGACGAGCGGAGCGTGGGTGAAGGTCGGGCCACCGTTGGCCGTCCGCGTGAACGACCAGGAGCCGGCGCCGCACGCCGGGCACGAGCCCAGGAAGCCCGCGTCGCGCGACGAGGCCACCGCGAACGGGCCCGAGTACGCATCGATGCTGGTCGTCCCGTTCGGCGACCTCGGGAAGAAAGGATCAGAGAGGAGCGTCTGCCAGTGGGCGCCGGCATCGAGCGTGCGCTCGCCGAGGTACGCCTGCTGGTTCATCGCCCCGCCGCCGATGAAGAGCACCCACGCCGTGTCGCCGGAGCAGTGGAGCGTCGCATACCAGTGCGGGTTGTTCCGATCGTTCGGTCCCGTCGCCACCTTTGTCCAACTGGCACCGGCGTCCGTGGTCCGGTAGACCGCCGAGCCGTTGGCGGCCCAGCCGAGGGCCATGCCGGAGAAGCAGGCGGACTGCACGAGCGGCGTGAGCGGGCCGCGCTGCCAGCTCGTCCCGCCGTCGGCTGTCTCCAGCAGTTCGCCCGGGAGCGAGGCGTCGCTGCTCGCCGACGCGATCGCCCAGCCGTCAGCCGCGCTCGTGAAGTCGATCACGTGCAGCGGCGTGCCCGGCCCGACCGGGGACCAGTGGGTGCCGTCGGTCGTGCGGAGGAGCTGGCGCCCGATGCCCGGGTAACCCATGGCACCGCCCGGCGCGCCGACCAGCGCCCAGGCGTGCCGCGCGTCCACCGCGGATAACGAGAGGACGGTGCCGCTGCCGGTCCACTCCGTCCGCCAGCTCGAGCCGCCGTCGCTCGTGCCGAGAATGACGCCGGTCCCGCCTGCCCAGCCGTGCGCGCTGTCGGCGAAGGCGACGGCATCGAGTGCAGGCGGGTGGGGCGCCTGGCGTACGACCGCCACGTGCGTCGCAACGACGTCGACGGGCGGCCCGATCGAGGCCGACGGGCCTGGGCCGCCCGATACGCCGGGCGACGTCGGCGTGCCCGCGATCGGAGATGCCGTGGCACCGACGGCGGCGGGGGTTGGATACGGTCGCGTAGCGGTGGGTTTCGGCGTGCTGCTCGACCCGCACGAGGCGACGACCATGGCCACGATCAGCACCATCGCTCGTTGCGGCGTCCGCATGCGGTTGCCTCCGTCGGCTCGTGCACTGCCCCAGGTGACCCCAGCGTCCGACGGGAGTCAAGTCACGGCAGATCGGAGCGTGGCCAGGCGGACGCGCCTTCGGTCGGATGGCGGATGCGCGTGCCGCCGAGCATGACGCCCTCCGGCCCAGCCTCGCCGCGGGGCGCCGGACCCCGCCGATCGGGCGGGAGTGGGCGCCGCTCGGGCAGTGCACGGCCATCGGCCGCTCGACATTCGATGCGAATCTCGACACAGTGACCGTGCGGATCCAATAGGTGACGGTTCCGCGGCCGGCAAGCGCGGCCTCGCTCAGGGGCTCGGTTGTCCTGCGCCCCTCCGGCGGCGGCCGGATCGAGTTCCTCGGTCACGCGACAGGTGCGGCGGCATGGTGGGCTGGACGGCTGATACGGGGTGCATCACGGTCCCGTCGAGAGCGGATACGCCGCGCACGGCGTCGTCGGCATCGGCGGCTCGGGGTTGGCGGAGCGGAGCACGCCTGATGCATCGATCGTCAGCGACAGTCCGCCCTTGAGCACGTCGGTGCTCGAGCCGGGCAGCGTGACCGGGCCGCTGAGCGACGGGCCCGAGATCGTGATACGGCTCGCCGCGAGCGTGCTCGCGCTGCCTTGATCGGTCAGGCCAATGTGCGCCGCGGGACACCAGCCCGCGCGCCATGGAGGAACCCACGCGACCGTCTGCCGCGGTCCCGCGAACCCCGCCGGACGGTCGATCTCCACGCGGACGGACTGGCCAGAGTCGTTGCGCACGGCCAGGGCACCGACAGGCCGTGCATGCGTCGCACTGCAGCCGAGGATGACGACCACGACCGCAGCGAGGATCAGCAGCGCGAGGCAGTTCGCGTCATCCGGTCACCGCGCGCATTCCAAGCCCGTGGACGCCAAGCCGTGGCCCTGAATCTTGGCGACAACGGCTGGGCTGACGAGCGAGTCCTGGGTCATGGACCCGAGTGCCGCCCCGAGGACAACCGCGAGAACGACCAGCGCGATCGGCACGAGCTGGTTCCGGTGGGCACCCGGCATCGTCCATCCCACGATCGCGCGGAAGGGCGCGCAGGCGGCCGTTCGCGCGTGCCGATGCGCTCAGTCACGAGGTCCGGGGGTGCGTCGGGTCGGAGCCGACCGACCCGGACGGCCAGAGTCGACGCACGGCGGAGCCTTTGTCCAGGGTCGCGCTGCTGCCGACGGCGTGGACGAGCAAGCCGAAGCCAACCAGGCAGGCCATCGCCCCGAGCCATGCCCAGGGGCCGCGACTGACGCCTACGACGACGCCCCCGGCAATGAGCCAGACCGCCAGGAGCAGCCAGGCCGCGACGCGCCGACGACGGGGATCCCGTTCCCACAGGAGCGCGCCCACAAAGTCGAGGAGGCAGCCGACGCCGAACAGACCTGCCCAGGTGTCCGCGAGCCCCGGCATGGCCTCCACGGTGGGACGGAGCAGGGCGGCCGTCGCGAACATGCCGGCGATGAGCGCGCCGCTCGAGACACCGTAGGCGAACGCCCACAGGCGTGCGCGGCGAGGGCCTGACGAGCGGTGGGCGACGTATCCGCCGGCGGCCGCGCCGAGAGCCGGGCTCACCACCCCCATGAGGAGGGGGCCGTCGAGCGTGAGGAGCACCGACGATGCGGCGACACTCAGCGCGACCAAGACGAGTCCCACCACGCCGACCAGCAGGCTGAGCGCCCGCCGCGCGTCCATGGTCGCGTACCACCACGTCTGGAACATCGGGCCTGGTCCTTCCCGGATCGCGGGACGGCGCCATGCTGCGCCGAAGTAGGGCGCTTGTCGAGGGCTTCCCGGCGCGACCTCGATGCCCGTAATCGCCGTCACGGGCGACCCACCAGTCGTGAAGGGCCAGTCTGGTCGCTCAGTGCCGTGGGTGCCCAGTGCCAGCACCTCGCCGTGGCCGCCGGGGACCTGCTGAACGGCGACATAGGCCGTGCCGTCGGCGCCGACGACTGGCGCCACGGCGAGCAGCCCCTGGGTCTGCCCGGTGGCACCCGCGCGGAGCTGGATGTAGCGTGTGCCGTCCGGCCCGACCGTGGGCGGCGCCGGGCGGGGCGGATTGCCCTCCCCCCAGGCGGTACGTCCCCGGGTGCGTCTCCGCCTCCTCCTACGGTCGGGAAGCGTGCCGCTATCGGATGTGCCGGACACGATGCAGAGAGCCACCCAAAGTGCCACCTGCGAGGTGCCCTCCGATGCCTGGATCCGCAACCTTCTGCGGGTCTCTCCGAGCACGAATGACGCACTTCAGGCGCGCTTGGAGCCCATCCTCAACTTCCTCAAAAACCGTTGAGGGCAACCTCGTCCGGGTTCGATCCCCGGCTTCGGCACCAGACCCGGTCTCCAGGACGCGACGCCCCGGGCGCCGCCGCGACACGGGACGCAACAGGGGGATGAGACGATGCCCGACCGACCCATCCGGGTGCTCTTCGTGTGCACCGGCAACTCGGCCCGCAGCCAGATGGCCGAGGCGCTGCTGGGGCGTGACGGCGGCGATGACTTCCAGGTGGTCTCGGCGGGCACCGAGCCGAAGGGC
>JAJYJR010000604.1 GCA_021789355.1 Chloroflexota bacterium
CCTGGTACCACATCATCGGGTATGCCGGCTTCCAGCTCACCGGCTGCGACGGAGGCAAAGATATCGAGGGCGTCTGGCGCAAGGAGTTCTTCTTAGGCCCGACCTCAACCACCGCGGGTAGTTCCTTCACGTCGCCGGGCATCCAGCTGGTGAGGTGACCCGTCCGACAGCCGGAGGGTCAACTCGCGTTCTTCACCTCGTCGGGGTTCCGCAGCTGAACTGGGAGAATGGCGTTGAGAGCGCCACCATCCCCGTCGCAGCGGACCAGCTGATCGAAGGCTGACTGCGGCCGGAGCACGACGGGCACTCCCCCGCGTCCCGCGCCGGCTGATATGCTCGCCCCACCGTGAGCCGGCTATCCCTCCGGTCCCGCCTCTTCCTCGCGCTCGCGACGGTGGCGCTGCTCCCCGTGCTGGTGTTCGGCGTGGTGGCGGTCCTGCGGGCCGGATCTGCCGCGACCGACCAGCAACAGGCCGCGACCCTCAACCTGGTGCGGCTGGCGGCGGCCGACCTGCCCCGGCTCCAGCTCCCGGATGCGCCGGCTGCCGCGCGGCTCGCCGCCCTCTCCGGCGGGAGCGTGACCGTCTTCGGGCTCGACGGGTCGGTGCGCACCCAGGCCGGCCCCGACGCGCTCGATACGCTACCGGCGGCCCCGGGATCGACGGCCTCCGCAACGGACGGGTTCGCCACCAGCGTGGACGGGACCGTCGCCGCGGTGGTGCCGCTCGTGGGTTCGTCCGGCCAGCCCATCGGCTACCTCGCGCTGGCCCAGCCGCTCGGAGAGACACCGGACGTGGGGGTGGTCCTCGCGGTGGCCCTCGCCATGACCGTGCTCTGGGCGGTGTTCCTCAGCTTCGCGCTCGCCCGCGGCCTGATCCACCCGATGCGCGAGCTCACCGTGACGCTCGACCGCCTGCAGGCCGGCGACCTCTCCGCGCGCATCGTCGCGCCGGCAGACGACGAGCTGGGGCGCCTGGCCGAGAGCCACAACCGGCTCGCGGCCGCGCTCGCGGCCCGGAACGAGTCGCTGCACCAGGTGCTCGAGGCGCTCGCGGCGCTCTCGCCGCGCGAGGGGATCGGGCCGCTGGTCACCGCCGCGGAGCGGTCGGCCACCACCGCGTTCGGGTTCCGATCGGTGGAGGTCCTGCTGGCGAACGATGCGAACGGCACGGCTGATGCGGACGGCACGGCCGGCACGGCCGGCGCGGCCGGCACGGCCGGCGTGGTCGGTGCACCAGGGGCGCCCCAGTCGGGCGAGCGGGTTCCTGGCGAGGCCTGGACGGTCGTCACGCCCTTGCGGCTCGGCGACGACCAGGTGGGCTGGCTGCGCGCGGTCGTCCCGCCCCAGCGTGACTGGGGCCCGGCCGATGCCGACCTGCTCGCGCTGTTCGGTAGCCAGCTCGCGGCGGCCGTGCGCAACGCCGAGCTCTACGCCGCGACGAGTTCGCTCTCCGAGCTCAAGAGCGAGTTCCTGCGCGGCGTCAGCCACAACCTGCAGACGCCCCTCACCAGCATCCGGGCCTTCGCCGAGCGGCTCGAGGCACGTGACCACGACCCCGCGCTCCGGATCATCGTCGAGCAGACGGATCGGCTGACCAGGCTGGTGGCGCAGCTGCTGACCGTGTCGCGCCTGGAGGCCGGGATCCTGAAGCCGCGTGAGGAGGTGGTCGCGCTCGCGCCGATGGTCCGCCGGGCGTGGGAGAGCCTCGGGCACGACGAGGTGCCCTTCTCGCTGCAGGACGACTCCGCGGGGTGGCTGGCGGTCGCCGACCGGGACTGGGTCGACCAGGTGGTCTGGGCGCTGCTGGACAACGCGATCAAGCACGGAGGCGGCGAGCCGATCGAAGTGGCGATCCGCGCCGAGCACGCGGGCGGGCACGCGGGAGACCACGCGCCTGACGACCCGGCGGCCGACCGGCTGGTGGTGGCCGTCCGGGATCACGGACCGGGGGTCTCCGAAGTCACGCGCGAGCGCCTGTTTGATCGATTCGCGACTGGGGCGGCGAACGGCGGCACCGGGCTCGGGCTCAACGTGGCGCGCGGGCTGCTGGAGGCGATGGGCGGTTCGATCGTCGTGGAACACCCCGGTGAGGGAGCGGCCTTCGTCTTCACGGTCCCGGCCGAGCCCGCCGAGGAGGCCTGAGCGCCGACCGGAACGCTGCTCCGCGAAGCACCCGCCAGGGAATCCTCGCCTCTCAGCCGAGACAGATCAACGCGAGGCAGTCTGGCTTCCGATCCGTCAGCCAGGTGTCGTACAGCCGGCGGAAGCCGTCGAAGGCGTCCGCCACAGGGTGGCCGTAGTAGTGGCCGCACACCTCCACCCCCATCGTCGCCTCGCAGTGCTCGTGGGTCGCGACGCCGTGCATGCGGACGAAGTAGTCCTCGTCATGGCGGTGGAAGGCTCGCCGGTACCCGATCTCATGGTGTCGGAGTTCGTACGTGTACTCGACACAGGCCCACTGGTCCCGGCCGGCCAGTCGCCAGCGCTCGAACAATTCGAGATCGACGTCTCTCGATCGGCGCGGCATGGGGAGGCGACCCTCGAGGTCGATGACCAGGCTTCCGTCCAGATCCTGTCCCAGGGTGATCTCGTCGCCCTCGGCAGGCGGCAGCAGGGTGACGGCGTACCGCTCGAGTGCCTCGACCAGATCGGCGACATAGGCGAGCAGCTCGTTCGTTGATGCCAGCGTCACCCTCGGGCCATCCTGCGCGGCGCAGGAAGCTGCTCGCCCTCCCCGACCACGACGTGCCGTCGAGCAGGGGCGATCGTGACGCGCCGGCGGCGTGGCTTGAACCCCTCGCGCCACAGGTCGAAGGCCGCGATGGGGATGCGGGTGATGCGGGGCGAAACCCGGAGGGCGGGCAGCGAGCCTCGATTGACGAGATCGAGGACGGCGTCATCGCTGATCTCCAGGATCTCAGCGACTTCCTTCGGCGTGTAATACAACTTTGCCATCGTGCTCAGCCTTCATAGCGGTATCTCGCACTATACCGCTGTGCCGGCTTACGACAAGGGCACGCGCACCGCCGGGATCAGGCGTGGAGCGTTCCCCAAAGACGCCGGGGTCGGAGTGAACCGGACGAGCGGGACGCGAGTTCAGGCAGCGGCTCCGGACCTGCGGCCGGAGACGGCCCGGTAGACCGCGACGACGATGATCGCGCCGATCACCGCGATCACGACGCTCCCGAGGTTGAGCCCGGTGATCGTGCCGAACCCCAGCAGGGACGCGATGAAGCCACCGACGATGGCGCCGACGATGCCGAGGACGATCGTCCCGATGACGCCCTCGCTGGCCCCGATGATCACATCGGAGACGAACCCGGCGACCGCGCCAAGGATGATCCACGCGATGATGCCCATGCAATCTCCCCTCCGTTCCGTGCGCCGCGGGCCCGAGCACAAGGATCGCCGTCCCGGCCGGCAGGGGGACTACAGCCCGCGCCGTGAAGCTTGCATTCAGGGCACGTGTCGCGAGACCATCCGGGCGTGACGGACCATCCGAGGGCACGATCGACACCCGCCGTGACGAACCCCGGGGCGCGGGCGACGCCCGCCGGCGCACACGCGGGAGCTGGCCGTGAGGGCGCACGGGCGATGCCGTACGGCGGCCCGCACGACCCCGGTGCGTCCGTGGCAGCCGAGCGAGCCCGATCGGCCGAGGACGCCGCATCCCAGCCGATCGAGGCGCCGTCCGGGGGCTGGATCCGCGTGGGCACGGCGTCGTGGACCGATCCGACCATGACCGCCCCCGGCGTCTTCTACCCGCCCGACGCAAGCACCGCCGAGGAGCGCCTGGCCTGCTACGCGGGCCGGTTCCCGATCGTGGAGGTCGACGCGACCTACTACGCGCTGCCGTCTGCCGCGACGTCCGAGCTGTGGGTGCGCCGGACGCCCCCCGACTTCACGTTCGACGTGAAGGCGCACGCGCTGATGACCGGTCAGCCCACCGAGACGCGCCGCCTCCCGAAGATGATTCGCGACGCGCTGCCGGCGGACCTGGCCGGGAAGGCGCGCCTGTACGCGAAGGACCTGCCGCCCAAGCTGCTCGACGAGGCCTGGCGGCTGTTCGCGGCGGGCGTCCAGCCCCTGCGCGCGTCCGGCCAGCTCGGTTCGGTGCTGCTGCAGTACCCGCGCTGGGTGTTCCCCTCGTCGGAGGCGCGCGACGCAATCCTGGAGGCGAGGGAGCGGCTCGGCGGTCTTGCCTGCGCGGTCGAGTTCCGCGGCGCCGCGTGGCTCA
>JAJYJR010000605.1 GCA_021789355.1 Chloroflexota bacterium
GTGGACGACGTCCTGCAGGTGGCTCGCAGCCGCCCGGAGGACCCCGACTGGCCCGGGCTGGCGGACGCGGCCCCGGCAGCCGGCGTGGAGCACTGGGACGATCCGACCGCCTCGGCCCCGCCGGACGAACGGGCGCGCCGGGTGCGGGAGTACGTCGACGCGGCCGGGGGCCTGGAGACGGCCGGTTCCTGCCTCTCCGCCGGGACGGCGGTGGCCTTCGCGAACACCGCGGGGCAGCGCCTGGCGGGTCGCACGACCGTGGCGGGCCTCTCCGGGATCGCCCGGACGGCCACGTCCGACGGCAGCGCGCGGGACGCCTCGGTGCGACTCGCGGCGCTCGACGGTGGCGCGCTCGGCAGGCGGGCGGCGGGGAAGGCGCGCGACGCCGCGGACCCGACCGACCTGGAGCCGGGCCGGTACGAGGTGGTGCTCGAGCCACAGTGCGTGGCGAACATGCTGGAGTTCCTGTTCCTGCACGGGTTCAACGGCCGCGCGGTGGAGGAAGGCCGCTCGTTCGTCCGCCTCGGCGAGGCGCAGTTCGACCGCTCCATCACGCTCCTCGACGACGCCGCGGACCCGGGCCAGGTGGGGGTCGTCTTCGACGCCGAGGGCACGCCGAAGCGACGCGTCGAGGTCGTCCGGGCGGGGGTCACCAGCGCGATCCTCCACACCCGCCGGACGGCGAGGAAGGCCGGCACGCAGAGCACCGGCCATGCGACCGAGGGCGCCGGCCAGTGGGGCGCGGTGCCGTCGCACGTGGTGTTGGCCGCCGGCGATCGTCCGGGGGCCGAGCTGGTCGCCGGCATGGACCACGGCCTGCTCGTCACCGACTTCTGGTACACCCGCATCCTCGACCCGCGGACCCAGGTGGTGACCGGCCTGACCCGCAACGGCGTCTGGCTGGTGGAGGGCGGCCGGATCGTGCGCCCGGTCCGGAACCTGCGGTTCACGCAGTCGTTCCACGAGGCGCTTGCGCCCGGGGCGGTACGCGCGGTGGGATCCGAACGGACGCTGATCCTCGACGGCCTGGAGGCCGCCTACCTGGTGCCCGGCCTGCACCTGGCGGCATGGAACTTCACCGGGGGGGCGCGAGGCTGAGCCCGATGGACCCCGCCCCGGATCGTGTCCTGGTGGCCTACGCGAGCACGGGCGGCTCGACCGCCCAGATCGCCCAGGCCATCGGCATCGCGCTCCTCGAGTCCGGTTGCGACATCGACGTTCGACCCGCCCGGCAGGTCGAACGTCTGACCGGGTTCACGTGCGTGATCGTGGGCAGCGCCCTGTACCACGGGGCATGGCTGCCCGAGGCGTTCAAGTTCCTCCAGCACCATCGCGCCGAGCTTGCCAGGATGCCGGTGTGGCTGTTTGACAGCGGCCCCCTGGATCGATCGGCGGAGGACCGGCTGCTGCCGCTGCCGCGGGGCGTCGCCAGCCTCACGCGCTCGATCGGGATCCGCGGGCACATGACGTTCGGCGGTCGTCTGGGCCGCACCGACCTGACGGTGGCAGAGCGGCTGCTGGTGATGGAGGGTCGCGGCGGCGATTACCGCAACTTCCCCGACATCCGGGCCTGGGCGGAGCAGATCGCGAGCGAGCTGGCCGCCGCGCGAGCCTGATCGGGCTCCCCGGCGGCCTGCCGGCTACCGGTAGTTCTCGAACTGGACGGCGACGGGATAATCCTCGGCGGCCTGCCGCAGCCGCGCGATCACCTTCTGCAGCTCGTCCTTGCTCTTTCCGGAGACCCGCACGGCGTCGCCCTGGATCTGCGGCTTCACCTTCGGGAACTCGTCCCGGATCAGCTTCGCGATCCGCCTGGCCAGCTCCTCGTCGAGGCCCCGGCGCAGCCCGATCCGCTGGCGCACCGTGTCCTTGCCGGCCGGCTCGATGGCGCCCCAGTCGAAGATCTTGAGCGACAGGCCTCGCCGGACCGCCTTCGACTCCACCAGCTCACGGACGGCTTTCGCCCGGTACTCGTCGGACGTGCGGAGCAGGATCTCGTCCCGGCCGAGCTCGAGCTGCACCGGCACGTTCCGGAAGTCGAAGCGTGCCGCGACCTCGCGGCGCACCTGGTCGAGCGCGTTGACCAGCTCCTGGTGGTCGAACTCGCTCACCACGTCGAATGAAACGTCGCCCGGCATGCTTCCTCCCTCTCATCCGCGGCCGGGCTCGTCCCGGGCGGGCTCGGGCCGGAACGTGCGGTCCGGCCCCACCGTCCGCTCCAGGGTCCAGTGCCGCTCGCGCACGACGAGTTTCTCGTCGTCGAGCTCGAACGTGGCGAACCCGCGGGCGCGCACGCGCTCCGCGGTGTCGCGACGCGTCCAGGCGCCGTGCCAGGCCGCGAGAACGGTCGAGCCGGCGGCCCACGCGCGCTCGGCGTCGAACTCCACGTTCGCCTGCTCGGCCGCCAGCCGGTTCCAGTAGGCCCGGATCGCCAGGTCGCCGGCCAGGTGATCGGCGAACGGGTCCGTCCGCAGGTCGGCGTCCGGACGGTAGAGTTCCATGGCCGCGTCCACGTCGCGCGCCTCGCGGGCTCGCTTGTAGCGACCGAGCAAATCGTCCGCGTCCCCCGGGGTCAACGTCGGCATCCCCGCAGTGTACCGGCCGGCGGCCGCGTGCGGCCGGTGCGTGCGGCCGGTGCGAGCGGCTCCGGGCGAAGGACGGTCAGGCTCCCCCTTCGGCACGCGCGGCGTCTTCTCCGGTGAGCGTCGCCACCAGCCGGGCGGCGATCCGGTAGGAGTGCCCGCCGCCCATCACGAGCACCACGTCGCCGGGGCGCACGCGGGTCGCCAGCCAGTCGGCCGTCTCGTCGACGGTCCCGGGCGCCGACGCTGCCGGCAAGCCGCGCGCGCGGACCGCCGCCGCCAGGGCCTCGGCGGAGGCGATGGTCGTGTCCGGATCGCGGCCTGCCCAGATCTCGGCGATCGCAACCTCGTCGGCCCCGCCGGCCAGCACGTCCGCGAAGCGGTCGAGGAGCGCGGCCGTCCGATGATAGGTGAGCGGCTCGTACACGGCCCAGAGACGCCGGCCGGGATAGCGCTGGCGCACCGCCGCCAGCGTCACCGCGATGGCCGTGGGATGGTGGGCGTAGTCGTCGAGGATCGCCACCCCGCGCGGCTCGCCCTTGAGTTCGAGTCGCCGGCCGACCCCGCCGAACGCCGCAAGCCCCGCGACGATCGCCGGCACCGGGACGCCGAGGACAGCCGCCGAGGCCGCGACGCAGAGGGCGTCCTGGGCATTGTGGCGTCCCGGCAGGGCGATGTGGGCGCGGACCGGCGAACCGGCGCCCGGGGCCTTGCGGTCCTCTGTCTCCGCCGCGCCGAGCGAGTCCAGGCCCTCGATTTCGAGCGTGGTGCCGTCGGGATCGGCGGCCACGACACGGCCGGCGACACCATCGCACGCGCCGAGCGCGGTCCCCCCGCCAGCGCGCAGGCGAGCGGCGAGGGATGCGAGCGAGGCTGGACCGCCCTCCTCCGGGTCGGCGAGCGCCACAGCCACCATGAGCCCGCGCCAGTCCGTCAGCCGCGCGGCCACCCGGTCCGCCCCGCGATCCCCCCGGTTCACCACCAGGACCGGCGGCGTCCCCCGCCCGTCTGCGTGCCGGATCCAGACCTCGAACGCGTCCAGCACCGCGTCCTCGTCGGCGAACACGTCGGGGTGATCCCACTCGGCGTTGAGCAGGACCGCCAGCGCGGGCCGGTACGGGTCGAAGTTGCCGGCGTACTCGTCGGCCTCCACGATGAACTCCGCCCCGTTCCCCCACCGAGCGGTGGACGCGGGCTCCCCGCCGGCGCCACCCGGCATCAGCGCCCCGACGAACGCGCTCGGGTCGCGACCGGCACGAGTCAGCAACTCGACCAGCCAGCCCGTGCTGGTGGACTTCCCATGCGTGCCCGCCACTCCCACCAGCCGAGCGCCGCGCGTCGCCGCCGCGTCCGCCACCACCTGCTGCCACGGTTCGACCGGGATCTCCAGGGCACGCGCCGCCTGCAGCTCCGGGTTGTCGGGATCGACCGCGGTGAGCGCCTTCGTGACGGCCAGCCGGTCGACGATCGGCGTCCCGGCGGGCGCGAGCGGGCCACTGCCGGAGGGCGCGGCGACGTGGGAGGCCGCGTGGCCCTCCAGCACCGCGACCCCGGCCGCTTGCACGGCCGGCACGTACGGCGAGTCCACCGAGCGGTCACACGCCGTGACGGCCGCACCGGCCCGCGCGGCGAGGATCGCGGCGGCCGA
>JAJYJR010000031.1 GCA_021789355.1 Chloroflexota bacterium
TCCGATCTGTTTTCCGCGAGAGATATTTGCGCGATCAACGATGGTCGGAGGGCCAGCGGATGAGCGCGCAAACGCTGCTGCCCGCGAGTGCGAGTGGGCGGACGGCAGCGCGAGGTACTCGCCCTCCGCGGACGACGAAGGGATCGGGGACGCCCGGTCCCGTCCGCGCATCCCGCGAGCCGCAGCCGTTCACCGTGCCGCACTTCCGCGCGTGGGCGGCCGACCTCATCCTCGACACCGAGGAAGCCTTCGCGCCGGAGCACTTCCAGGAGGCGTTCCTCCGCGACGTCTTCACCGGCGTGCCGGAGGCGTGGCTGGTCGTGCCCGAGGGCAACGGCAAGACCACCCTCATCGCCGCGCTCGCGCTCTACCACTGCGAGTACCGCCCGCACGCCGCCGTGTCCATCGCGGCCGCGTCGCGCGAGCAGGCCGAGATCATGTACCGCCAGGCCGAGGGCTTCGTCCTGCGCTCGCCGCGCCTGCACGAGTTCACGCACTCGGCCATCCAGGCGGCGAAGGGCAAGCGCAAGCTCGACGTGCCGCGCTTCCTGTGCCTGGAGGGCTACCGGCGCATCAACCACTTCGGCGGCGGTCGCATCCAGGTGTTCGCGGCCGACGACCGGACCGGCGACGGCATCATCCCGACGCTCGGCATCATTGACGAGCCGCACCGCCAGCGCGACCTCTCGCTGTACCGGACGTGGGCTGGCAAGCTGGAGAAGCGGCAGGGCCAGATCGTCGCCATCTCCACCGCCGGCGAGCCCGGGTCCGACTTCGAGACCACCCGCGAGGCGATCCGCCAGCACGCCGAGTCCGTGACCATCAAGGGCTCGTTCACCCGGGCCGCCTCGCCCGGCGTGATCCTCCACGAGTGGGCCGTGCCCGCCGATGCGCAGCCGGATGACTTCCGCGCCGTGAAGGCCGCCAACCCGTTCTCGGGGATCACGATCCCGAAGCTCCGCGAGAAGTTCGCCCGCCCGACCATGACCATGCAGCACTGGCTGCGCTTCGTCTGCAACCGCCCGACACGCTCCGTCTCAGCTGCCCTCGAAGAGACCGAGTGGCGCGCGGCGGCCACGAGCGACGTGATCCCGGCGGGCGTGCCGATCTGGCTCGGGCTCGACGTGGCGTGGAAGTGGGACACCACGGCGGCCGTGCCGCTCTGGTGGCGCGATGAGCACTACCGGCTGCTCGGGCCCGCGACGATCCTGACGCCGCCGCGTGACGGGACCTCGCTCGATCCGTCCATCGTCGAGAAGGCGCTGCTTGATCTGCATGACCGCAATCCCATCCACACCGTCGTCATGGACATGAGCCGCGCGGAGCAGCTCGGCGCGTGGATCGCCGACCGGCTCGGTGCCACGGTGATCGACCGCCCGCAGACCAACGTCTTCGCGGCGGAGGATTACGAGCGGTTCATGGAGGCGCTGCGCTCGGGCTGGCTGAAGCACTCCGGCGACGCTGGGCTGACCGCGCACGTCATGAACGCGATCACGCGGATCCTGCCCGCCGGTAACGCGCGCTTCGATCGGCCGGCCGAGAACCGCATCAGCAGCGAGCAGGAGCGCCGCGTGATCGACGCGCTGTCGGCGGCTTCGATGGTGCATGCGGTGGCCTCGGTGCCGCGCCCGCAGCCCGCCGAGCACGGCTTCCTCGACTACTGGAAGCGTCTCGCGGCCGAAGCGGCAGGAGCGGCGGCATGAACGTGCGGACCGTGCGACGCGCGCCGGTCATCATCGGCAGGCGCAGTGCCCGTGCCTCGGACCTGTACCTGCGCTACGAGTACTTCGGACTGCTGCGCACGCAGGGCATCCGCTGGGCGCGCGCCGCGTGGGGCTTCCCCTATCGCATCTGCGGGTGGCCGCGATGAAGCTCGGGCCGCTGACCGTCACGCTCGGCAAGCAGTCGGCGCCGCAGCCGTCGTCCACGCCATCCATGCAGCCGCACGTCGGCGTCTCGTGGGACCAGGTGAAGACGACGGACCTGACGAGCCTCGCGCAGCGCGTGGTGAATGAGGATCTGGGCCCGGGCGTCCCGATCACGCCGGTCCATCCCGAGAAGACGGCGCCGCGCCTGTTCGACTACACGCCCGGCTACAACATCGCGATCACGCCGCGCACGTACGAGGAGATCCAGTTCCCCGCCCTGCGCGCGCTGTCGCGCTCGTGGGACATCGCCACGCTCTGTATCCAGCGCAACATCGACGATCTCCGGCAGCTCAAGTGGGAGATCCGTCCGAAGGCCGTCCCCGGCATGGATCGCGACGCGGTGAAGCAGCGCAAGGCGCGCCTGGAGGGCGTCCGCGCCGAGGTCGAAGGCTTCTGGATGACCCCCGACCAGCAGCACTCGTGGTCGAGTTGGGTGCACGACTACTTCACGTCGATGTATGAGACGGACTCGGCCTGCCTGTACCTCGAAGAAGCGCAGGACGGCTCGCTGTATGCCGTGCAGGCCGTCGATGGCACCACCATCGCGCCGCTCATCAATGAGAACGGCCGCCTGCCGCGCCCGCCGGAGCCCGCATACCGCCAGATCATCCGGGGCCTGCCGTGGACGATGTACATGCAGGACCTGGAACTCCCGCCGGCCAAGCGGAATCGCTGGTTCGACACGGCGCACATGATCTACGAGCCCTTCTGGGGCCGGCCGGACTCGCCATACGGTCATCCGCCCATCGAATGGGTGATCCTCACCGTCCAGCGTGCTCTCTCGCGGCAGGTGCTCGACTACCGGCTCTTCAGCGACGGCACGACGGCGTACGACTTCTGGAAGATGCCGCAGGACTGGACCGGCGAGCAGATCGCCGAGGCGCAGGAAGCGTTCGACCAGCTGCTCAAGATGCCGCAACAGCGTGCGCATATGCGCCTCATGCCGGGCGGGCCGAACAGCGGTCTTGAGCACGGCTTCCTCGAGCCCAAGACCGAGGGCGAGGAGTTCCTGCTGCTGGTCGCCTGTGCCGCCTACAACCGCTCGCCGATGGAGATGGGCTTCATCATCAGCCGCGGTGGCTCGGGGCTCGGTGGGAAGTCGGTGGCCGAGCAGCAGGGCAAGGCCGCGTACAAGGGCGTGCGGGCGGCGGCGTATCACCTGAAGTCGCAGATCGACCGCATCGTCGGGCTGCACTTCTCGCCCGAGCTTGAGATCGTCTTCCCCGAGTTGGAGGACACCGCCGACGCGCTGACCCGCGCGCAGGCTGAGGAGATCTACGTCAAGAACGGCATCAAGGGCGTCGATGAGGTCCGGCTCGACCACGACATGGACCCCATCGGGCCAGCGGGCCATCCCTCAAACCTCATCTTCCTCGGCACGAACCCGCCCGTGCAGGTTGCCACGCTGCTCGCGTCCTCTGAGCCGCCCGAGCCCGCGCCCGGCGGATCGAACCCGCCCATCCCGTCCGCCATCCCCGGCCGCGCGACCGATACCGCCGTCGCCAAGGGCGGCCCGGACCTCGCGGAGATCGTCCACGAGTACCTGCTGCGCTCCTACCCGCCCGACGATGTGCAGTGGGTGCTCGATCCCGCGATCACCTGGGAGTACGACCGCTCCGTCCCGCTCAAGGACATCAACATGGCGCGGCGACCGGGCGGTCGGAACCCCGCCAAGGTGCAGGAGATCGGCGACACGCTTGACGACGGCGCCAGCATGGACCCCGTCGTGCTGGTGGACTTCGGAGAGCCGCAGGGCCTGCGCATCGCCGACGGCTACCACCGCACCCTGGGCGCCGAGCACGCGGGCAAGGACGACGTGCCCGCGTTCATCGGCCGCAACGTGCCCGAGCAGTACCGCGCCGAGATCATCGGCCCGATGCAGGACGACTCCACCAGCGTCAAGAAGGCCGACCTCGCGCGCTGGCAGCGCAAGTCGCTGCGCGCCCTGAAGCTCGGCAAGTCGGCCGCCGTGCCGTTCGAGTCCGAGGCCATCCCGCCGGAGACCCGCGAGGCGCTGGCCGTCGCCCTCGCGGCGGCGCAGAGCCCGGCGCAGGTCCGCGCCATGTTCGAGGTGCTCGCATGACCGCCCAGACGCTCGCTGCATCCGATGCTCCCTTCCGCCTGACCGCGCCCATCGAGCACATCACGAAGCTCGACGACGGCACCCTGCTCGCGCACGTCACCGTGACCTCCGAGGCGCCCGACAGCCAGGGCGAGATCGTCGATTACGACGCCTTCAAGGCCGCCGCGCCGGGTCTCATGAAGTGGGCCGTGCTCGGCGAGATGCACGACCCAGACCGGCAGGACGCGGGCACCATCCTGCAGCTCTACTTCGACGACGCCACGCGCACCGTCGAGGCCGACGTGCACGTGGTGGATCCGGTCGCGGTCAAGAAGGTCGTGAACCGCGTCTACAAGATGGTGTCGATCGGCGGCGTGAAGCTCGCCACGCAGCTCGTGCAGGTCGGCGGCCGGACCTTCCGCAAGATCACCCGACTCATCGCCGACGAGCTGTCGCTGGTGCCTCGCGGCGCCAACCCCGACGCCATGATCGCCAAGCAGTTCGTCCTAGCCAAGCGCGCACAGGAGACAGACATGACCGACGCGATGGATGCTGGCGCGGCCAGCCCGCTCGGCGAGCCCGTCGCGGCGGTCGCCGAGTCCCGTACCCCCGAGCAAGTCGCCATCGACACGACGCGCGATGCGCTCGCCAAGGCCGAGGTCAGCACGGCCGACATCAACGATCTGCCCGACTCCGACTTCGCGTACATCGAGCCGGGCGGCAAGAAGGACGAGCAGGGCAAGACGGTGCCGCGCTCGCTCCGGCACTTCCCCATCCAGGATGCGGCGCATGTGCGCAACGCGCTGGCGCGGCTCCCCACGTCCCCGTTCGAGTCCAAGGCGCGTCCGGCCGTGGAGGCTGCCGCGCGACGCATGGGCATCGGCGAGCCCGCCGAGTCCAAGAAGGCACGAAAGGCAGCGCAGAAGATGGCGAAGCGAGCCGCCAAGGCCGCGAAGATCACCAAGGCGGCTGCGCCGCCCGAGCCGCCCGCCGAGGGCGACGCGGCGGACGCTCCGAAGCCGCCGTTCCCCGGCGCCAAGCCGCCCTTCAAGGGCAAGAAGGCCACGCGGAAGGCCCGCAAGATGGCGAAGCAGGCCGCCGCGAAGGAGCGGCGTGCCAAGATCGCCGCGTTCGCCAAGGGCAAGAACAAGACGATGGGCGCGCTCGCGGAGGCGCTGGAGTCCGTCACCTGCGCCATGAGCGAGGAAGCGGACGAAGGCGACTCGGACGCCGTCAAGGCGCTGCAGGCCATCGCCGACAGCATCCAACAGCAGCTGACGACCGAGGCCGCCGAGCCGGACACCGACGACATGTTCGACCCCGACATGGCGATGGCTTACGCCAAGGGTCAGCGGAAGCTCGCGAAGCGGGCACCGCGCCTCGCCAAGCGGGCCGGTCGGCTCCGGAAGCGCCTCGGGAAGCTGCGCAAGCGCACCGGGCGGCTCCGCAAGCAGCGGCGCGAGCTTCGGAAGGCCGCGCTGTTCACCGAAGTGCTCACCAAGTCCGGCTCGCGCCACAACGCGGCCGACCGGGCGGCCATCCAGACCATCTATACCAAGACGCTCGACCTCGGCGCTCCGTTCGACAAGCCGGACGCGGTGCCGCAGGCCGAGGCCGTCACCGACACGGGCTCCACCGAGGCGACCATCGCCAAGGCGGCGCCCGATCCCGCACAGATCATGCGCGAGGCGCTGGAGGGAGTGCTTCCGGCCGGGAAGATCGACGCGATAGAGGCGGCGCTCGCCAAGCAGGGCGAGCAGCTCGCGAAGATCGCCAAGAGCCCGTCCGGCGGCGGTCCGGCAACGTCCTACGCGCCGATCTTCCGCGGCTCCGCGGATGCGCCGGTCACGGATAGGGCGTCCGCCCTCGCGAAGGCGGCCGACCTCGTCGATGACCCGCGCCTGAAGGAGCAGCTCGGCCGGGAGGCCGGGCTCGCCTCGATCTCCGCGCTGCGAGGCGGCGCGACGTCCTGATACCGACCCTGCACCGGCGCGAGTGCGAGTGAGCGCCGGACCCGCAGCAGCCCTACTCGCGGGAGACATCGAACTTGGACCCCTTCGACTCGAACGGGTTCTCCGACCAGTCCAAGCTCTCCGCGCTCGCCGAGATCGCCCAGATCCGCGGTGACGTAAACGAGCGCTTCGGCAAGGCGGGGAACACCACCACGACCGGGATCACCACCGGGACCGGGCTCGTCTCGATCCCCCTGGAGGCCCCGGCCAAGAGCCTCTACAGCGTCTACACCAAGCTGCGCCAGCGCATCAGCCGCGAGTCCGACGGCAAGGGCGGTCTCTCGATCACCTGGCGCGCCCTGACCAGCATCTACGGCGGCGGGTACGACGCCGGCATCGCCGAAGGTGCCGTCGGCTCCACCGTCCAGTTCACCGAGGCCGACGTGTCGGCCGCGTACAAGACGCTGGGCCGCCTCGCGACCGCGTCCTACGAGGCGATCAGCGCGGCCCAGACCTTCGATGACGTGGTCTCCAGGGCCACGCTCGGTGGCCTGCAGAACCTGCAGGTGTCCGAGGAGCTGTCGCTGCTCGGCGGCTGCACCACGGGCATCGCCAAGCCGGGCGCCCTGTCCTTCGCGGACACGGTGCCCGCAGCGAGCGGTTCGCTCATGGCCGGCACCACCTACTACTACGCCGTCAGCGCGGTCACCCTGCTCGGCACCGACTGGGTGAACGGCACGGGCGCACGCGGTCACGCCACCGCCGACTCGGCCAACGAGACGGATGCGGTGACCGGCAGCCACGCCACCACCGCCTCGGGCGCAGGCTCGACGGCGACCATCATCAACTGGGCGGCCGTTCCGGGGGCCTTCGCCTACAACGTGTACGCGGGCACCACCAGCACCGTCCACTTCCTGACGCAGGTCACGGTCAACACCGTGACCGTCACGAACATCTCCGGCGTCGGGACGCAGGTCCCGAACAGCGCGAACCAGACGGCCAACGCGCTGCAGTTCGACGGGATCACCACGCAGGCCGCGCTCGCCACGGGCGCCAACTTCACCGACCTCGCGGGCGCCTCGCTCACGGCCGGCACGGGCTCGGTCAACGAGATCGACGCCGCGCTGGAGACGATGTTCCGGGGCCCGAAGGTCGCGCCCTCGCTCATGGTCGTCTCGGGCCATGAGGCCAAGACCATCCGCAATCTCGTGCTGGCCGCCGGGACCGCCGTCTCGACCCAGCGCTTCAACGTGGATGTCGGGACCGACGGCGCGATCCGCGCGGGCTCGATCTTCATGGAGTACACGAACCCCTACTTCCCCGGCATGCCGATCGAGGTGCTGGCGCACCCGTACATGCCGCAGGGCACCGCGCTCCTCATCACGGAGAAGCTGCCGCCCTGGTACCCGAACGCGAACATCGGCACGACCTGGGCCGTGGACACTCGCCGCGAGTTCTACTCGATCGAGTACGCCATCGCCACCAGCTCGGGCCGCGTCAAGCCGATCGGCGTCTACGTCGAGGAAGTGCTGAAGGGCTACTTCCCGACCGGCACCGCCGTCCTCAGCGGCATCGGCGCCTGAGTGCAGGAGGGCGGCGAGATGACGCGCTACCTGTACGTCGGACCTGAAGCGGAACGCCGGGAGATACCCGGCTGGGACTTCGGTGACGGCGTGCTCGATCCCGCCCGCCTCGCCGTCCTCATCCAGCGCGGGCACGTCCAAGTCCTCCTCCCGGACGTGCCCGCGCCTCTCGACAAGATCGGCGAGTCCCGGGCGCAGGGCATCGCCTCGGAGCCTGAGCCACCGAAGCCCGCCACGCGACGCAGGGCCAAGCGATGAGCGCCTACTGCTCTCTGAGCGATGTCAAGTCCCGCATGAGCGGCGATGCTCCCTCGATGTCCGACGCGTGGGATACCACCATCACCGCCGCGATCACGATGGTGTCGGACCTGATCGATCAGGAAGTCCGCCAGGTGCGCGGGCAGGGCGAGGGCTGGTCATTCCTCCCGGGCACCCCGGTGACACGCCGCTACACCGGGGCGCTGGGCGGCTCGCGCCTCGTACTCATTGACGACGCAACGGCCGTGTCCACCGTCGCGATCCTCGACCCGCAGGGCAACCTCGTGCAGACGCTCACGTCGGGCACGGACTACCTGCCGCGCCCGGTCAACACGCTGCCCATCACCGGCCTGACGCTGACCTCCGGCGTGTGGCCGTGGTACCCGGGCGGCGTCCAGGTGACCCTGACGCCGGGCTACGGCACCGCCGTCCCGCCGAACGTGCAGGACGCTTGCATCCAGGAGGTCATCCGCGCGTACCGCGCCGGGCAGGCCGGTGAGGATGACCGGCTCGGCGTCACGCCGTTCGGCTCCGTCGTGGTGTCGCGGGCGCTCCTGAACAGCACCGTTCGCATGTTGCAGCGCTACCGCTTCGGCGCGGGCTTCCTGCGAGGGGCGTCCTGATGGCTGCCCTCACCTCCCGCATCGAAGTGCTCGGCGTGGAGGAGTGCGAGGCCGCCATGACGGCCTTCAGCGAGCTTGCGCCGAAGGCGGCGAACGCCGCGCTGAAGCCTGCCGCGAAGATCCTCGCGACCGGCATCAAGGCGCAGGCGCCGGTGGGCGCGACCGGCAGGCTGCGGGGCAGCGTGCGCTCGCTGCGCGCCTCCGGGAAGAACGTCGCGATGGCGGGCATGGGCGGCCGACTCTCCGTCGGCTATCTGGTCGGTCCGCAGAAGAAGGGCTCGAACGCCGCGCATCTCGTGATCTCCGGTCACCGCATCGTCGGCCACAAGCCCAACAAGACCGACACCGGCAAGCGGACGCGCGCCAACTCGTTCGTCTCCCGCGGTGAGGAGATGACCTCGGGCGCCGTCGAGGCGGCCGTGGTGGCCGGGATGGCGGCCGCGATCAAGGCCGTGGCGCCATGAGCGGCAGCAACATCCGCGCCATCGTGGACTACACGGCCGCGCTCGCCGGGACGATCCAGGGCGTCCCGATGCCGTCCGGCACGACGGCGGGCGTGCGCGCCACGTTCGGCGCCGGGCAGGGGCTCTATGGCGATCCGCTGCACCCGGGCCAGCTGATCCAGCCTGCGCCGGAGGACCCGGCCGAAGCCTTCACGCACTTCTCGGACCTGCCGGATGCGCCGTCGGTCGAGTACATCACGCAGTCGGGCCTCGTGCAGTTCGAGTGGTCGGTCCCCATGCGGCTGTTCGTGCCGCGCGGCGATCCGCGGACGGTGCGGGCGACCGTGCTGCCCTTCTACAACGCCTATGAGGCAGCGTTCGTCCCGGACCCGACGCTCGGCGGCCTGTGCCTCATCTCGTACATCAAGAGCTTCCGCTTCGAGTCTCCCGCCGAGGATGACTGGTGCTGGCTCGAGATCGACCTGCATGTCACGGAGGAGGTGGCCTACTGATGGAGCCCATCGAAGAGACGCGCCTCGGTCGGCCGTACTTCCGCTGTCCCGTCTGTCCGTTCGGCGTCATCGACAACCGGGAGACGGTCGCCGCGCACATCCACGACCACGACCCGCATCCGACGATCGAGGACCGCCTCAACCCACCGCCTGAACCCAAGCCGAAGCGCACGAAGGAGTAAGCATGACCGCTACCGCGCTCCCCATCATCTCGCCGCTCGGGTCGTACCCGTCACTGCCGATCGCGGCGACGGGTGCCGACTTCGTGTTCACGGCGGCGGACGTCTCGAACGGCAACAGCTTCGTCAGCACCGGCCGCGAGCTGCTGCTCGTGCAGAACAGCGGCGCCTCGGCCTACACGGTGACGATCACCTCCGTCGCCGACTCCCTCAGCCGGACCGGCGACATCACGACGTACAGCGTCGGCGCCGGCCTGTTCAGCATGTTCGGGCCGTTCTACCAGTCCGGGTGGAAGCAGTCGGACGGCACGGTCCACGTCACGGCGTCGAACGCGGCGGTCCTGCTCGCCGTCGTTCGCCTGCCCTCGGTCCCGTAGCGGGAGCCAACCTCAACTGACCCGGTTCGAGTGCGAGTGAGAACCGACGTCAGCAGCCCGACTCGCAGGGAGAGCACATGGCATCAGTTGGTGTTGCGGGTCCCGGCTGGTTGCTCCAGCACGGGACGAGCGGGTCGGGTCCCTGGACGACCCTGACCGAAGTCAAGGACATCAAGGGACCGGCGCAGTCCCTTGAGACCGACGAGATCACGAACCAGTCCAGCCCGAACTTCTACAAGGAGTTCATCGCCACCGTGCTCGACGGCGGCGATGTCACGTTCCAGTGCGTGCTCGTCCCGGGTGACGCGACGCAGGACAGCGTGAGCGGTCTCCTCTCGTGGATGCAGGGTCGCGGACTGCAGTACTGGCAGCTCGTGCCGCCGGGCACGTACAGCTCGCACGTCTCGTCCTTCCAGGCCTACGTCACCAAGTGGGACACGGGCGAGCCGGTCGCGAAGCACGCCACGCTCGACGTGACGCTGCGGATCACCGGACCCGTCACCACCGCGTAGCCGGGACTGGCCAGCATGGCCTACCCCGCGCACTCGCTCATCGTCTGGCGGCACAACGGCCAGGGCGACACGGCCGAGGAGATCCTCGCCGCCGTGCTGGAGCACCTGCGCGCCCTGAACCGCGAGGACGAGACGAAGGCGCGGGAACTGTCGCTCGCCATCACGCACATCGAGGAGGGCTCGCACTGGCTGCGCGCCCTCGCTGAACGAACCGGGAGGTCAGCATGACCGCGAAGAAGGCAACCGTCTCCGAGTTCCCGCGCGCCACGCGGGACGACATCCTGAACATGGAGGACCGCATCCGCGAGCTGGTGCAGGTGCCGCAGTGGAAGCGGTCCATCTGGATCCGCTCGATGACCGGCACGGAGCGCGACCGCTACGAGTCGGCGGGCATCAAGTGGACCAAGGACGCGAAGGGCGGCCTCGAGATCGAGGGCCTGAACACCGACTACGTCCGCGCCCGCCTCGTCGCCATGACGGCGGTGGACGACGACTGGGCCAACCTGTTCAGCGAGCGGGACGTGCTCCTGCTCGGGCAGCGCAACGGCGCGGCGCTCGACCTGCTCTTCACCGTCGCCAAACGGCTCTCCGGCCTCAGCGATGAGGACGTGGACAAGCTGGTGGACGGCCTGGGAAAAGGGCCGAGCGACGGTTCTGGTTCCGACTCGCCCGAGACCTCGGCATGAGCGTCGCCCGCTGTCAGCGCGAGATCAGCTCCCGCGAGTTCGCGGAGTGGATCGCCTTCTACGTCCTGGAGGCGCAGGAAGCCGACCCGAACCGCGAGCCGACGCCTGACGCGCTGAACGCGAAGATGGGCGCGTTCCTCGCGCGGCACCGGGGCTGACATGGCGTTCATCGGCGAGCTGCTCGTCGTCCTGGGCGCGAACATCGCGCCCCTCACGGCCGGCATGGCGAAAGCCAAGGCCGACGTGGCGGGCTTCGGCTCTTCGGCCGAGTCTTCCTTGTCGAACGTCACCAGGACACTCGGGCTCGCCGGTGCCGCCATCGCTGGTGGTACGGCCATCATCGGCGCGGCTGGCATCAAGATGGCGACCGACTTTCAGGCGCAGATGGAGCAGGCGCACACACAAGCCGGGGCGACGCAGGCAGAGGTGGCGCGACAGTCGCAGGCCATCCTGCAGATGGCGACGCAACTCCCGCAGTCGCCTCAGCAGATCGCTCAGGGCTACTTCTACGTCGCCAGCGCCCAACTGAAGGGCGCTGAAGCCACGAACGTGCTGAAGGCCGCGTCCGAGGGCGCGGCCATGAGCGGCGCAGATGAGGCGCAGACGGTCAAGGCGCTCATTGCCGCCCACCAGTCGGGCGTCAAGGGCATCACCGATTACTCGCAGGCAATGGGCGTGCTGAACGGCATCGTGGGCAGCGGGTCCATGACCATGCAGGACCTCGTCGATGCCCTCGGAACCGGAGTGTTGTCTACCGCCAAGAACTACGGCGTCACGATCCAGTCGGTCGGCGCCGCGCTCGCGTCGATGACCGATCAGGGCATCCCCGCCGTGGACGCGGCGAACCGCATCAACTCTGCAATGCGCCTGATGGCTGCCCCGACGGCGCAGGCCACCAAGCTCTTCCAGTCGGTCGGCATGTCGCAACTGCAGATGGCTCAGGACATGCGCAAGGGCGGCATGTTGCTCGCGTTGCAGGATCTGGAGGCGCATCTCAAATCGGCGGGGCTTGACGCAAATCAGACGGCCGCGTTCATCGCCCGGGCGTTCGGCGGGAAGCAGTCCACGGCCATCCTGACGCTGATGGGGAACCTTGGGCTCTACGAACAGAAGCAGGTGGCAGTCAACAAGGCGTCAAGCGACTTCGCCTCCAGTTATGCCGCCTACCAGCAGTCCACGGAGGCGCAGGCGGCCGAGCTGAAGTCGAGCATCCAGGTCCTGATGATCGCCATCGGGCAGGGCCTGCTCCCCGCCGTCAATCAGGTCATGCACGTCCTCTCGCCGATCATCTCCGGCATCGCCATGTGGGCGCAGGCGAACCCGAAGGCGGCGGCGACCATCCTCATGATCGTCGGCGGTCTCGGCGCGCTCGCGGCGTCGCTGCTTATCCTCGGCCCGCTGTTCGGCGCACTCGCGGGCGGCGTCGGGCTCGTCGTCACCGCCGGGGAGGCGCTGGCCGTCGCCTTCGGCCTCGTGGACGCGGCGGCTGTCCCGGCGGAGGCGGCGGCCGCGGCGGCGTTCCTGCCGGTGATCGCGGTGATCGCGCTGGTCGGCGCAGCGGTGCTCCTGCTCGTCACGCACTGGCAGGACTTCCAGCGCGGCGTCGCAATCGTCATCCAGGCCGTGGTGAACGTCCTCAAGGCGTTCGTCGGCATCGTCGGCACGATGGCGCAGATGTTCCTCAACGTGTGGCTCGCACCCGTCCGGGCGCTGAACGACCTGCTCGGCGGACTTCCGGCGCGGATCTTCGGGCCGTTCGTCAACGGCTTCGAGAACCTCGCCATCAACGCTGCCAAGGGCTTCCTCAACATCTTCGGCCAGATCCCGGCCAAGGTCGCGGGCATCCTCGCGAAGATCCCCGGCATCAGCCTGCTCGGTGGCGTCTTCAGCAACCTCGGCGGCATCGCGAGCAACGTCGCCGGAACGGTCGGCGGCGTGGTCGGCTCCATCACCGGCGGCGGGCGCGCCGCAGCCGCTCCGGTCCTGAGCGATCAGCGACTGTTCGCCGCTGCGCGGGCGGGTGCCGCGACGGCGTCTGCGACAACGTCTGCGACGGATATGGCCGCGACCACCGGCACGCTCTCCAAGGCCATTCAGGATGCGCTGTCAGGGACCAGCACCAAGTCGAGCGGCGGTGGCGGGTCGGTGGCGCTGCCGCCCGCCGTCTCCGCAGGCACGACGGCGCTCGCGCAGTCGGACGCGCTCAAGAAGGCGCAGGAGCAGTTGGCGCTGGCGCAGGCGAAGGCGGCCGGGGCGAACACCACGGCCATGACCGCCACGGACAAGGTGACCAACGCGCAGGATGCCCTGACCCTCGCCACGGCGAAGCTCAAGGACGCCCGGACGCGCCTCGCCGCCGCGGAGGATGCGCACTACAAGACGGCGGCGGCCCGCCAGACGGCCATCGACAAGGCGCAGGCGGCCGTCAAGGCGGCCGAGAACAACCTGGAGATCGCCAACACGAAGCTCGCCACCGCGCGCACCGAGGCGGCGACGGCTGCCAGCAAGGCGAGCAAGACGGCCACCACGGCCGTGTCCTCCCCGGCGCTCGACGCGATCTTCAACCAGGGCGCCGCGATGCTCGGCGGCATCTCGACGTTCAACGTCGGCGGCGTGCCACTGACCACGGGCGCGACCACCTCCGCCGCGTCGGTGGCCTCGGCGAGCGCCACCACGGCGATGGCGCCGGCCCCGACCGCAGCGACCGGCCCGACGGCCGCCGATCAGGTCGTCACGCTGCTACAGCAGATGCTCGCCGCGCTGCGCCAGACGCGCCCGCTGGTGGAGAACATGACCATCAACAACCCGGAGCGCGAGCCCGCCGGGCGCTCGATCGCGGATGAGCTGCGGGCGGTCGGGCAGCTCGGGCTCGGCTCCACCACGCTGCCCGTGCTGGCGGGAGGTCACTCGTGAGCGCGACTGGCGGCACCTTCGCGTGGACGGACGACGCGGGCGTGATGCACTCGCTTGACCGCCCGGGGTTGCGCGCGCGGACGCTGACCAACCTGTACTCGACGCCGCCGCTGCGTGGCGAGGACGTGGTGATCGCGTCCTACCCCGGCGAGTGGTGGATCGAGAAGCAGCACAGCGCGCGTCGCATCGACCTGGAGCTGCTGATCTATGACCAGCAGGGCGTGCTCTCCAACGTCTACAACACGCTGCAGGAGCTGACACAGGCGTTCGGCATCCACACGCAGGGCACGCTCACCCACTACCGGCCCGACGGCACCATCGTCTCCGCGTCGGCGCAGATCAACTCGTGGACCAGCCCGCGCACCGATAACGGACCATTCCAGCCGGTGCAGCAGACGCCGCAGGGCATCTGGTACGTCGCCGTGGCGCCCTTCAACCTCGCCGACCCCTACTTCTACGGCGCGACCGTGACCACCGGGCCGACGGACATCTCGTCCGGTTCGGCAGTGCAGACGGTCACGAACAGCGGCACCGTGCGCGGCTGGAAGCCGGTCTTCACCATCGCCGGTCCCGCCACCTCGCCGAAGATCACGAACGCCGCGAACGGCTGGACGCTGCAGGTGCTCGTCACCGTGCCGTCCGGCCAGTCGCTCGTCGTGGACTGCGGCGCGTGGACGGCGCTGCTCAACGGCACGTCCGTCATCGGCTCCGTGATCCACTCGGGCGGGTTCCCGTTCCTGATGTTGGAGCCCGGCTCCAATCCGCTCACCGTCACCGGCGGCTCGACGGGGGCGACCTTCACGACGCAGTTCGCGTCGCCGTACCTGTGAGGGAGTGTGCTGATGCCTTACCCGGCGTTGCCCGATAAGCGGATTGGGTACGACAACGACGGCACGGTCGTCTACTACACCACAGGCGGGATCGCCAACTTCGTCTCCGGCCCAACCACGCGGCTGACGGGCTCGTCTCTGATCGCCCTCAACAACTACCTGGACGCCAACCTGTGGACCGCCAATCAGGCGTTTGTCATCGACCTCTGGTTCTTCTTCCCCGAGAAGCGCGAGTGTGACGGGGTCGAGATCTCCGCCAACATCTACACCACCGCAGGCGTCACGAAGATCCAGGGCTCCAACGACACGACCAACGGGATGGACGGGACGTGGGAGGTTGGATCGTTCACGAGTGGCGTGCCCGGTCAGTGGCTGGGCCAGCCTGACTGGTGGCGCTCCAACATCATGCCCGTCTCCTTCACGGGGACCAAGCAGACCGTTCGCCTCGAATTCATGTATCAGGGCAATAGCGTTCATACCGCCAACGTTCACCTCTACGGCATCAAGGACGCCAGCGCGACCCCGGATGACCTGATCTTCATGACCGCCACCAGCGGCGGCACGCAGATCCTCAACGAGGACGTGGGCGACGTGGGATTGGGCACCACCCGCACCATGCAGGCGTACCTGTACAACACCTCGGCCACCAAGACGGCGTCCACCATCAACCTGCAGCTCAACGACGCCGACTGGATCTTCTCCACGGACAACGCGACGTGGGTCACCAGCATCAACGTCGCCAGCCTCGGCCCGGGCGCCTACTACGGGCCGATCTACATCCGCAACACCGCACCGGCGCAGGGCTCGCGGCTCGGGCCGCGAACAGCCCGCATCGTGGTCAGCGGCTACACCTTCGCGTAGTCCCCGGAGGTCAGCATGACCAAGCACACCGATCCGTTCGAGGGGCCGTGGTTCGCCAAGGCCGCAAAGGCGTGGGAGGCGGCCGAGGGCGACATCGCGCGCTACCAGGGGCCGCCGCTGCCCGCGTGGGAGCGACCGGCCCACGTCACCCGCGAGGTGCTGGGGCACTACCTGGAGGACCGCGACGCCGGGATCGTCCACAGCGTGCGCCACGCCACGGCAGCGTGCGACCTCGACGGCATCCGCAACGGCACCTTCTACCACTTCCTCCGGGAGGTCCCGCCGGACCTGCCGCGCTGCCCTGACTGCTTCGCATGAGCAAGTCCACCTACCTCGCCGACGCGATCCTCGACCAGATCCTCGGGGCGACCGCCTGGACGTCGCCGGGCACGGTGTACCTCGCGCTGTACTCCACCGCGCCGACCGGCTACGGGACCGGCGGGACGGAGTTCGACGGCACCACGGAGCCCGGCTATGCGCGCCTCGCGGTGACCAACAACACGACCAACTTCCCGGCCTCGTCGGGCGGCTCCAAGACGCTCGGGACGAACCAGACGTTCGCCGCGAACAGCGGCGCCACATCGTGGGCGAACGCCGTCGCGTTCGGCATCTTCGACGCCTCGACGGGTGGCAACCTGCTCGGCTACGGCAGCATGACGCCGCTCGCCTGCGCGGCCGGTCAGTCCATCACCATCGCGGCATCCACGGTCATCTGGACGGAGAGCTAGGCCGTGCCGACCGCCACGATCTCGCCGGTCGCTGGCAGCTCGTACATCCGCGCGGTCGCGCAGACGCAGCCGCCCGCCCGCAACCTCTACCTGTACGAGAACGACGGCGAAGGCAGCATCCTCTCGGTCGCCTCGCGCAACCTGTACCTGTATGAGAACGACGGCGAGGGCGGCATCCTCAGCGTCTCGGCTCGCCAGCTCTACCTCTACGAGAACGATGGCGAGGCGGGCATCCTGTCGCCCGTGGCCCGCAACCTGTACGCCTACGAGATGGAGATCGACGCGCCGGTCACGCCGTGGCTGATGGCGATCTCGCCCGTGCAGCAGTACCCGCTCGGACAGGTGGAGCTGTTCGGCGACGGCCTCGGCCAGTATGACGAGGTCGCCGCGACGGCGACCATCACCACGTCCAGCGTCAACGGCTCGAACATCGGCTCGGGCATGGTCAACCGCACGACGGGCTACTGGCAGTCGGCGGAAGGCTCGACGGCATGGTGCCAGTTCGCGTGGGGCAGCGCGCAGCCGGTCAGCATCATCGTGATCGAGGGGCTGCAGGACGCGAACAACCAGTGGGGCGTGCCGGTGTTCTCGTTCTCGGACGGGCTCGGCAACGTGATCGGCGGCTCGGCGGTGCCGGTGCTCACCGCCGTCCCGGCGGGCGCCTCGCTGGGCTACCCGACCGTGGGCTGGTATCGCACGGCCTATGCGCTGCCCGCCATCCGCAGCACGACCTACGTCAAGATCGCGGTCAGCTCGGGCAGCACCGGGTCGCTGCTCGGGCTCGGGCAGGTGTGGATCCTCGCCGATAACGGGAAGAACGCCGAGCCGTCCACGGTGCTCCTGAACGGCGAGATCTCCGGCGTCACCGGGACGTGGCTCAACCGCTCGCCGGGCCTGTGGCCCGCCAACGGCGGCCAGCCGATCACGGCGGCCGGGACGTTCACCGTGCCGAGTGACGGGAGCAGCGGGCTCGTGAAGGTCAGCGAGCCATGACGCGCCTGTCGGGTGGGATCTGGCTGCAGGTCCTGCAGCCGCTCCCCTCGCCCGGTGTGCCCATCGAGGTGGACGTCTACGAGCACGACGGCGTGTCGATGCTGGACACGCTGCAGAACGCCTACGCGGTCAAGTTCCAGGACGTGCTCGACGATGTCGGCTCGGGCTCCTTCACGATCAACTCGCATGACCCCAAGGCGACGGCGACGAACCTCGCCAAGGGCAACATCGTCAAGATCAAGATCGGCGGCGTCTACCGCTTCGCCTTCGTCATCGAAGAGCCGGACCTGACGCTCGTCAGCCAGGCGGGCAAGCACGACGAGACGTATCTCGTGCAGGGGCGTGGCGTGCTCTCGCTGCTCGATCGCGTGATCGTCTACCCGCTGGGCTGGCCGACGCCGGCGGGTCCCGGCGACGTGGTGTACACCGGCGCGGCAGGCACGATGCTGTGGGCGCTGCTGGTGCTGGCACAGGGGCGCGAGACGCTGCCCTTCACCTTCGACGACTGGCAGACGGTGGACAGCCAGAGCAACCCGTGGCCCGACGTGGAGGATCTGAAGTTCCATGCCGGGACGTCCGTGCTCGACGTCGTCAACCAGCTCGTGGCGCTGGGCGTCATGGACGTCTACATGGACACGAACCTGCACCTGTCCGCCTACGTCAGCCGCTCGCGCGACTTCAGCTCGGCCGTCGTCTTCCGCGCCGGGCGCCACTTCGCGGACAGCGCCGTCCACAACAAGAAGCACTACAGCGGCATCAAGAGCCGCGTGCTCGTGGAGGGCGGCACCGACGCGACCACCGGCACGCCGGTCTACGAGGAAGTGGTCAGCGGTCTCGAGACCGACCCGAACATCGGCCGTCGCGAGGGCTACCTCTCGATGACCAACAGCACGGATGCGGTGACGCTGCAGCGCGCCGGGCTCGCCTACCTGCTCGGGACGGCGGCCGACGCCGAGCCGATCCAGGTGCCCATCATCCGCGGGTCGGACGCCGGCGATTACGAGCCATACGTCAACTACCAGCCCGGCGACTACATCGCGATCGACGTGCCCGGCCAGTACGACATGTCCAAGCAGCGGATCATGTCGATCACCGTCGCGCAGCGGCCGGCGGGCACCGACTATCAGGTGATGCTCGACCTCAACAGCATCTACACCGAGGCGCTGCTGCGCATTCAGAAGGAACTCGGCGGCAAGATCGGCGGCTCTGGCGGCACCTCCGGCGGGAGCACGGCGGCGTCGCTCTCGGGCGCCGCCACGGCAGGCTCGTCAGGGAGTGGTGCCAGCGGCACGGCGGCACCCATCGGCCCAGCGGGCGGTGATCTTTCGGGCAGCTACCCGAACCCGACCGTCAAGGGCATCCAGGGGACCGCCGTCGATGCGCTGCCGGGCGTCTCGACCGACTTCCTCGACGGCCAGGGGCACTGGACCTCGCCGACCGCGCCGTCGGACCACAAGGTGCTCGTCGATGCCTCGGACACGACGGCCGACTACCTCGGCGCGAAGCTCGCGGCGGGCACCGGCATCAGCCTGACGACGCAGAACCCGGCCGCCGATGAGGACGTGCAGATCGCCAACACGGCGCCGTACAGCCCGCCGATCCCCGAGTCGGACGTGACGAACCTCACGACCGACCTGGCCGCGAAGATGACGAACCCCATGACGACGCAGGACGACATCATCGTTGGCGGCACGTCCGGGGCACCGGCCCGGCTCGGAAAGGGCACCTCCGGGCAGGTGCTCACCGTCGATCCCTCGACGCTCCATCTCGTGTGGGCGACGCCCGGCTCGGGCTCCCTGCCCCTGACCACCAAGGGCGACATCCTCGGGTATGACACCGCGCCGGACCGCGTGCCGATTGGGTCCGATGGCTACGTCCTCACGGCGGACAGCACGCAGGTGCTCGGGCTCAAGTGGGCGGCATCGTCGTCGGGCTTCGCGGACCCCACCACTACCAAGGGCGATCTGATCGTCCACGGCACGAGCACGACGCGGCTCGGCGTCGGCACCGACACCTATGTCCTCACCGCCGACTCGACGCAGACGCTCGGCGTCAAATGGGCCGCGCCGTCGGGCGGCTCCGGTGCGCTCGTCCTACTGGAACAGCACACGGCCTCCTCCTCGGCCACGCTCGACTTCACGACGGCGATCAGTTCGACGTATGACGAGTACCTGATCGAGTTCCTCGGCATCATCCCTGCCACCAACGGCGCGGCCCCCTGGATCCGGTGCTCGACCGACGGCGGGAGCACCTACGACTCGGGCAGCGTCTATGACTGGGCGCTCTACTCGGTCCTCATGGGATCCGGGGGGTCCGGTGGCGCAGGCGCGGCCTCACAGGCGCAGTTCGCACTGTTCAACGCCGGCCTGCTGTCGACCGCATCCCCGGCCATGAACGGACATCTGCGCCTGTTCAATCCGGGCGGAAGCCAGACCCACAAGCAGTTCATCGGGCTGCTCAACTGCTGCTACAGCGGCGACAGCGGCTACCGACTCTCGCAGACGACCGGCCAGTACAACAACACGAGCGCCGTCAATGCCCTCCGCTTCCTGTTCTCCTCCGGCAACATCGCCTCGGGCACCATCAGGATCTACGGGATCGCGAAGTCCTAGCCATCCGCGCCACGAGCGGCAGGCAGAGCAGCGGCACGTCGCCGAGCGAGTACAGCAGGCCGCCCTGCGCGTTCCGCATGGCTGCGATCCACTCGCTCCACATGCCGAAGCCGAACGGTAGCGCCGCCAGCGCGAGCACCCCCGCAGCGATCCACCAGCCGCGCGAGCGAATGCCCACGAGGGCAAACGGGAAGATCGACGGCTTCAGCGCGACCAGCACACCAGGCCAGCGGTAGCGCGTGGCGAGGGCGACGAAGGCCACGAAACCAGATCGTCGGCGTTCCCAGCCAGTAGAGGGCGAGCCCGCCGCTCAGGGACAATAGCGCGGCCATCGCCGCAAGCGCCCAGCGGCCCGGATGCTGCTGCCAGATGACCCACGCGGTCAGCGAGATCGGGACCGCCCACCACAGGACCGCCGGCAGGAAGGCGAACGGCACGAGCGACTATTCCTCCCGGCACCATCGCGTCATAGCCTCGAGGATGCGGGGCACGCGCGGAGGTGGGCAGCCTTGGACCCCATTGACAGCGTTATAACAGGCGCGTAGGATGCGCGGCATGAACACGCGACGTACAGCGCCACTCCGCACCGGAGGCCGAGCCTGGGGGCCGGAGCGCGTCAAGCTCGGCATCAGCATCCGCACGCTCGCCGCGCTGTCCGGCGTGGACAAGGCCATCCTCTCGATGGCCGAGAACGGCCGCCTCATCCCCACCGGGGCTGAGTATCAGGCGGTCATGGCGGCGCTGGACAAGGTCCGCGGCGAGCGCGTGCCAGCGTAGCGCAGACATGCCGCGGCTTCGGGCTGACACCCGCCGCGGCACACCAATGGAGGTTGGAGACATGATGACGTCTTCGGAGGTCCGGCGCAACACCTGCGTCCTGTGCGGAGCCGAGCTGTTCCTCGACTCGTGC
>JAJYJR010000606.1 GCA_021789355.1 Chloroflexota bacterium
CGGGCCCGCGCGTTCGACGCCACGAGCGCGGGCGGATCCCCCGGCCGCCGCGGTCCGGCCTCGTACGGGATGGCGTGGCCGATGACCGATTCGGCCGCCCGGATCACCTCGAGGACACTGAAGCCCGACCCCGACCCGAGGTTGCAGACGGTGAGGCCGCCCGGACCCGAGCCGCCGCCGCCGCTCACGGCGGCCGGCCGTGCGGTCCGCTCCAGCGCCGCCAGGTGCGCGTCGGCCAGGTCCTCCACGTGGATGTAGTCGCGGATGCAGGTGCCGTCCGGCGTCGGGTAGTCCGTGCCGAACACCGTGAGGTGGCGGCGACCGCGTGCCGCCGCCAGCACGTTCGGGACCAGGTGCGTCTCGGGATCGTGCTGCTCGCCGTTCCGCTCCGATGCGCCGGCCACGTTGAAGTACCGCAGCGCGACGCCGCGCAGCCCGTACGCGTCGCCGTACCAGCGCATCGCGCCCTCGAAGGTGCGTTTCGTCTCGCCGTACGGATTGATCGGGGCGAGCGGCGCGTCCTCCGAGATCGGCACCGACTCGGGCGCCCCGTAGATCGCGGCGGTGGACGAGAAGACCAGCCGCTCGACTCCCGCGGCGAGCATGGCGTCGAGCAGGCCGACACCGCCGATCACGTTCTCGCCGTAGTAGAGCGCGGGTTGGGCCACCGACTGCCCGACCAGGGACCGCGCGGCGCAGTGCAGCACGGCCTCGATGCGCTCTCGGCGCAGAAGGCTCTCCAGCGTCTCCCGGTCCCGCAGCGTGCCGTGCACCAGCCGTGCGCCGTCGACGACCGCGGCGCGATGCCCGGTGACGAGCGAGTCGAGCACGATGACGTCGTGTCCGACCGCGACGAGCCGCTCCCCCGACACGCTGCCGATGTACCCGGCGCCCCCGGTGACCAGGATCCTCATGCGAACCCGGGCCTCATCTGCGGCCGAGGATACGCCGGAGCAGGCCGCGCCTCGGTGCGTCCCCGCCCGACGTGCTGCCCGCGCCGCCCGTCGCAGCGCCGCCGGTCACCAGCGCCGGCCGCTCGACGCGCTCCCCGCGCGTCGCGAGCACTTCCGAGAGCCGCGCCTCCATCCGCAACGCCGCCGCGTCGTCCGGGTCGATCGCCAGCGCCCGCACGGCCAGCGCATATGCACCCTGCTCGTCCCCGTGCTCGAGCGCGCAGCGCGCGAGTCCCACGACGGCGACCGCGTTGCGCGGGTCGCCCTGGGCCAGGCCGCGGTAGATCTCCTCGGCGCGGTCCACGAGGCCCACCGCCAGGTCCCGCTCGGCCTCCAGCAGCCGTTCGATCATTCCGGCGCGTCCGGGTCGCCGCCGGCCCCGCCGTCCACGTCGGAGTGTCCCTCGCCGGGCGGCCTGTCGCCAGAAGCGCCCGGCCGGCGGCCGCGCGCGTTGACACGCTGCGTCATCTCGGGCAGCCAGGCCCGCGCATCAAGGATCGACTGGCGATACGTGTTCCGGGCAGGATCGCCGGTCGCCGCATCAAGCAGGCGCTCCAGCAGCGCCCCGACCAGCGGTCCCGGTCGGAGTCCCAGCTCGCGCTGCAGGTCGTTCCCGTCGACCGCGAGATCGCGCAACGCCAGCGGGAACCCCTGCGCCTGCTGCTCCGTGATGCGCCGCCGCAGCTCGATCAGGTGCCCCTGGTCCGCGCGCTGGCCGCTCCCCAGGTTGTCCGCCTCGCGCAGCGCCAGCAGGTCGTCCAGTGCGTCGGGTCCCACGCGCTGTACCAGCCGGCGCACGGCGGCGTCGCCCCACGAGGGCTCGTAGTTGAACATGTGGTGGCGGACCAGGTGGACGACGCGCGCGATCTCCCTGCCCGGGACGGCGAGCCGCCGCAGGACGCGCTCCGCGATCTCCGCGCCCACCTGCTCGTGGCCGATGAAATGGCCGCCGTTCATCGTCCGGGGCTTGCCTGCGTCGTGGAAGAGCGCCGCCAGGGCCAGCCCGTCGTCGTCCGGTCGGAGCCCCCTCGCCGCATCGACCGTCGCGAGCGTGTGCTCCCAGCAGTCCATGCCCGGGACCTTGGCCTGCGGCACGCCGCGCTGCTCGGCCAGTTCGGGGATCGCGCCGTCGAGGATGCCGGTGTCGGCCATGATCCGCAGCCCGCGCGACGGCTCGCGCGCGCGGAGCGTCTTCTTCAGCTCCTGGCCGATGCGCTCCTGCGAGACGTGCCGCACCAGGCCGGCGGTGCGGCGCATGCCCGCCAGCGTCGCGGGATCGAGCTGGAACCCGAGTTGCGCGGCGAGGCGTGCCGCCCGCATCAGGCGCAGGGCGTCCTCGTCGAACCGCTCGAGCGGGTCACCCACCGCGCGGAGCACACCGGCCCGCAGGTCGTCGATCCCACCGGACACGTCGACGAGCTCTGGTTGGGCCTCGCGTGCGGGCCGCCCCCAGGCCAGGGCGTTGACCGTGAAGTCCCGCCGGACAAGATCGCCTGCCAGGTCGTCCCCGAAGGTCACGTCGTCCGGGCGCCGGTGATCGCGGTAGCGATGATCGCGCCGGAACGTGGTGACCTCCACCACCTCGCCGCTGCCGGTTGGCACGAGCACGGTGCCGAAGCGGTTCTCGTAGTGGCTGCCGGGGAACAGCGACTGGATCCGAGCCGGGAGCGCGTCCGTGGTCACGTCCCAGTCCTGCGGCGTCCCGCCGAGCAGCGCGTCGCGCAGCGACCCGCCCACCACGTAGGCGGCGTGCCCGGCCGACCAGAGCCGGTCGAGGAGGGCGTGCACGGGAGGCGGCACGAGGGCCGCGACAGCCGCCGCCTCGGGCGGGCCGCTGTCGAGCGGACCGACGTCGCCCGGGGCACCGCCGATGCCGGGGGCGTGCTGCTCGGGCCGGGGATCGCCCGGGGCACCGCCGATGCCGGGGGCGTGCTGCTCGGGCCGGGGATCGCCCGGGGCACCGCCGATGCCGGGGGCGTGCTGCTCGGGCCGGGGATCGCCCGGGGCATCCGGAGCCGGCGGGCGGGGTACGCGCATCGGGATCGGCCGCCGGTCAGTCGTGACCGAGGAACAGGTAGGAACGCCAGCCCTGGTTGCGGGGATCCGCGAGGTACGGGGTGAACAGCGAGTACACGTCGCTCCGGGGCTCGACTGGCGCGCGCAGGAGCCGCATGTGGGCCTCGTCGGGCAGGTGGCCACCCTTGTGGTGATTGCAGCTGCGGCACGCCGTCACGAGGTTCTCCCAGGTGTGCTGGCCGCCTCGATGCCTCGGGGTCACGTGGTCGACGGTCAGGTCGCTCCCGTGGTGCCCGCAGTACTGGCAGGTGTGGCCGTCGCGCGCGAGGATCTCCCGGCGGGAGAGCTTGACGCGCGGCCGCGGGCGCCGGATCCGGTGCTGCAGCCGGATCACGCTCGGGGCGCGGAACGTGGCGCGCGGGGTGCGGATCTCGACGTGGTCGTACTCCAGGACCTCGGCCTTCTCGCCGAAGAGCAGGCGGAACGCGCGCCGCACGTCGCAGACGTTGAGCGGCTCATAGTCCGCGTTCAGGACCAGGACTTCGCTATCCACCGAGAGCTCGCGCCATCACCTGGCACCGCATCGTAGCAGAGGCGCGCCGAGGCGCCGGCGGCGGGATACGCGCCTGGGGGATACGGGTCATCGCCGCGACGCCGGACCCGACGCCGGCGGCGACGTGGGACTCGACGCCGGCGGCGCCGCAGCCCGCCGTGAGGCGGACGATCACGCCGCCGTGTGGCAGGGCGCCGACCCCACCGGGCTCATCCCGGAGCCCTCGCCGGCAGCCCGAGCAGCCTCGCCGCCTCGACCATCCGGGCGTCGTAGGTGACGATCGCCTCGAGGTCGTCACCGATGCTCAGGGCGGTCGCGAGGTGGACGGCGTCGAGCGTGCGGAGGACCCGCGGCTCGAGGACGCCCGCGGCGTCAAGGACCCGATCGTCGATCCCGATGAGGTCGATGCGGCGCAGCCCGTCGCGGACAGCGGCCAGGGCCTCCGGCCCGAGGTGGCGGACCGCCCGCAGCGCCTCCGTTCGCAGCAGGGTCGAGGAGACCCGGCGCGCACGGTGGTCCGCGAGGAACGTCCTGAGCGCCCCGGATCCGTCTTCCTCGACAACGACCTTGACGAACGCCGACGTGTCGAGATAGAGGGCCGTCACTCCGTCCGATCCTCGGACACGATCTGCGACGGAGCCCGTGCGCCCTCCGGGAGCCGGAGCGGAACGATGTCCAGGAGATCCGCGTCCGCCCGACGCAG
>JAJYJR010000607.1 GCA_021789355.1 Chloroflexota bacterium
TTGGCGAGACTTCCCGGACCACAAGGCCGCGTTCCTCGGCGACCCGGCCGATCGTGGCGATCACCCGCCCGAGCTCGGGCCCGCTTGCCCCGTCGAGCAGGAGGTACGTCCGTCGCAGCGGGCGCGTCGCTGCCGCGCAGAGCTCGCGATAGAGGGCCGCGTAGGCGGAGAAGCCGGCTACCGCGCGGCGTCCGTCGAGGCGTTCCTCGAGGATCGAGAGATGCTCGTGGGGCGGACGGTCGGCCGGCACCGAGAGGAGCAGGTACGGTCGCGCGATCGCGTCCTCGAAGGCGGCGAGGCCGTCGAGCGCGGCGTCGCGCTCGACCTCGGCCATCAGTTCGAGGCTCAAGGGCGCAAGCTCGAACCCGCCGACCAGCCTGTTGTCGACCCAGAAGCCGTCGTCTGTCGCCGCGCGCGGCCATGCTTCGGTGCTCGGCGCGGGCGTCGTGCGAGGCCATATGGGAAGGCGGAGGCGGCTCACGGCGCTCCCGGCGCCAGGGCGAGATAGAACGTCGAGTCGAGAGCCGCCGCGGCGAACGCCGGCACTTGCGCCGCCGGGATCGCCACGACGACCGAGCCGAGCTTGGGCGGCACGAGCGGCGCGTTCGCTCCGCCGGCGCTGCCCGTGCCCGGATCGGTGAGCGGCTGGCCGTCCGCGGTGCGCAGGGCGAGCACCGTGATGCCCTCGCCCATGACCGCCGGCGAAGGCGCCGCGCTTGCCGCGGGCCCGATGTCGGCCCCGGTCTTGAGGGCGTTCGGCACCGCGATGACCTCGACCTTGGCGCCAGGCGCCAGGGCCGCCCCGACCGCCTGGGCGGGATCGGCGAGTGGCAGCGCGAAGGCGACCATGCCCGCTGGCAGCGGCGCGCCGAAGCCGAACTCGAGCTGGCCCGGCGTGCCTTCGAGCACCCGCGGGTCGACGTCCTCGCCGGCGAGGATCGGGACCGAGGTGTACTGACCGACCACGTCGCCGACCGCGTGGGCGGCATCCGCCGGCGCGTCGGCCGGCGCGACTCGGACCGTCCCCACCATGTCAGCCGTGATCTGGGTGAGCGGTGCGATGTCCGACCGCGCTCGGACGATCTCGACGCCCGGCTGGGAGACGTAGAAGACGCCGGCCGTCGCGAGGCCCGCGACGAGGAAGATCACCGCATAGGCCGTTCGGCGTCCGCGCATCGCGCTCCTCCTTCGCTCATGGCCCGACGGCCGAATAGATGACGGTCACAGCCACCGACCCCGCGAGCGTCTCGGTGCGCACGGTCCCGTCGGCGTATGTCGTCCGCAGGTCGAGGACGAGCTGGACCGGGTACGTGCCCTGCCCAGGCAGTGGCGTGTCCCACTGGATCGCGATCGGGTCGGTCGCCGGATACGTGCCCGACGCGGTGGGCGCGCTTGCGTCGTTCACTCCGGCCGCGTACGTGTAGCCGGTGAGGACGGTCGTGGCGCCGCCGATCCGGACGCCGCCCGAGCGCATGAACCCTTCGCGGACGACGATCGCCCGGGGGTAGAGCGCGCAGGGCAGGCCGCGTGGCCACCAGAGGACGGCGTGCCCGATCGCATCGGGCGCGACGACGGTCCCGCCGGGCAGCGTCCCCGACGGACTCGCCCCGACCGTGACGACCGGCGGGATGTAGTCGATCGCGAGCGCGGCAATGCCCGTGGCGCGATTGCTGATGTCGAGCACGAACGGCACCAGGCGTTCGAGGGGCGTCCCATCGGGCGCGAAGAACGCCGCATAGGCGTCGCCGGTGACATGGGCGATCGCGACGACGTCGAACTGCCCGGGGCCGTACCGATGGGTCGTCGAGAGCTCATCGGGCAGCGTGGAGTTGGCCGGGTAGGTCTGGGAGGTCCCGTCGCCGAAGTCGATCGTCCAGCGCATCACGTGGACGGAGCTGGGCACGACGTACGCCTGGATCGCTCCCGACAAGGCCCCGAGCCAACCTGCGGTGAGCTGGGCGGTGATCGTCCGAACCTGGTTGGCCGGGGCGGACTGGGGCTGCACCGAGACTGCGAGGTACAAGCTCATGTCGCCGGTCGCCGAGGGCGCGAGGCCGATCGGTGACCTCCCTCCGCACGTGACGAGAGCCGCCGGGCTCGCCGGGTTGACGGGCGTTCCGTCGCTGGTCCGATAGACCGTCACCCACCAGTCGTGGCAGTTCGGACCGGGGTTGCCCATGTTCTGCCAGACCGAGTAGTACGGAACCTGGACGGGAGGGCCGGACGATACTCGAGGTGGCGCCCACTGGCCGGTCGCCTGGACGCCAACGAACGCGTGACCGGTGGACGACGTCCAGGTGGTGACCTTGACGTCCACCTGATCGAGCGCCTTCGCGTGACCGGCTACAAACAGAGCGAGGAGCAAGGCACCACCTGTGGAGGCGATGGCTCGCGCAACGAACCTCACCGTCATTGCAGCGACTCGAAGGAGTCCACAAGCCACCGCCCGGCAGCCTCCTTCAGCACGACTGTGAATCGGGTCGCGGGCAGGACCGTCTGGCTCTCGCGTGGGGAACCTGTGACCGCGTCGATGTCGTAGCCGCCCAGGACTTGGCTGCAGGTCACGGTCGCAGTCTGGCTCTGCACCTGCGTAGCGAAGTCGGAAAGGAGATTCGTCGTGATGACCGACGCCTTGCCGACTTGCTTCTGGCCGCGCAGGAAGGCGTCCACGGTCTGGTAGGCCGACGAATTCGTGCTCGTAACGAACGGCACGACGCCGGTCGGGTCATCGGTCTTTCGGGCCAGTGCGAAGGCGGTGAAGAACGCCCGCACTGCGCTCTCCGGCGTCGCACCCGGGTCGGTCGGGCTCGGTGCCGCGGAGGTGCTCGGACTGCTCGATGCGGCCGGTCCACCGCCCCCGACGAGCACGATCGCGCCACCCGCGGCAAGCACCAACACGAGCGCGACGAGCGCGACGATTGGGACGCGGTAGCGCTCGGGAATGGTCATCATGTCCGCGCCGCCGCCGATCCTGTGACGGTGAGGGTCACTACCGAGCCGATGCCGGCCAGCGAGAGCAGCGGCACCCGCGCCGGAACCTGCACCCGGATCGAAACCGTCGGGGCAGTGACAGCGATTCCGGTGAGTGGGTCGGTGCCGGGCACGTTCGTCACAACGACCTGCGCGGAGGCCGCGATTGCGGTCGGCGACTCCGCCACGAGATCGCTCGAGGCCGCGAGGTTCCGGGCCACGTACTCTCGCGCGAGCGCGTCGGCCTGGGCCGCGACGAGCCGCGGTGGCTGTCCGGCCGAGAGCCCCTGCACGTCGAGCGCCTGGGTCGCCGTGAGCGCCGCCGTGTCGAGCTCCGCGCCGATCCGGGTCCGCAGATCCTCGAGCGAACCCACGGCGAGCACGAGGGAAAGGACGAGCATGAGGAGCGGGAAGAGCAGGACCGCGTAGACGGCGACCTGTCCGCGCTCACCGCTGCGCCCGCCGCTCAATGGGTCACCTCGCTGCGGGTCACGAAGGTCGAGCTCATCGGGACTGACCAGGTGCCGAGGAACGGAATCGACGCCTGGCCCGCAATCGCCACCCGGACGCTGATCGGCGCTCCCCAGGCGGCCACCGAGGGGTCAACCGTCACCTGCGCGTCGGCCGCGCTGAGGCCTCCGTCGGCGAGCTCGGTGTCGATCCGTTCCCGCACGGCCGGCGTATCGGCGCCCGCTACTGCCGCCGCGCGCGCCCCGGCGGCTGCCGCGGCGTCGAGCACGAGGTGGGTGTGTTCGAGCGAGCCGAACACGACGACCCCGAGGAGCACTGGCACAAGGACGAGCGGCACGACGAGCACCGCCTCGACCGTCGCGAGACCGCGTTCGGAGCGGCGAGGATCGTCGGGCGAGCCCGGTCCGAACACGCTCATGCGCCGCCCAGGAGCTGCTGGACGAGCTGGCCGATCTTGGTGGCGAGGCCCTGGTTCCAGGCCATCACCGCGGCCGCGAGGACGACGAGGATGATCCCAGCGGCGATGACGTACTCGAGGGTCGTCAGGCCCCGCTCGTCGGCGTGGACGATTTCCCACCCGCGCCGCAGGGCCCGGACGATGCGTCGAAGGGTCATGTCCCACCACCTCTCTGCGTTCACAGCCGCCCCAAGGTCGAGATGAAGAGGGGCAGGACGACGAGGACGATGAACTCGGGCAGATAGACCGCCGCGAGGATCCCGGCGAGCTTTGGCTGCACGGTCGAGGCGGCGCCGAGCAGCCGATTGCGCTCGGCCT